>JAIYEB010000431.1 GCA_027487195.1 Hyphomicrobiales bacterium
TCCTGGCGCCAGTCGTAGGTATCCGCCTTGAAGGCTTCGAGCGCGACGGTTTCGTCGCGAAACACCTCATAGCGGATCTCATCGAAATTGTGCTTGCCGAGCATGGTCGGGTGATTGACGGCCCAGGCATCAGGTACGCGCTCATAGGAGACAGTCCGGCCGGGCACGATGGTCTTCACGCGGTAAGGCCCTGAGCCAAGCGGCGGCTCCAGGCTCGACTGCGAGGGATCGCGCGGTCGGCCCTGGGCGTCGGTGCCCTCCCACCAATGTTTGGGCAAGATGATGAGCTGGCCGATGATCTGCGGCTTCTCGCGGTTTCCCGCCTGATCAAACGTGAAGGTCACGGCCCGTTCACCGGTCGCCTCGACCTTGGTGACGTTGCGATAATAAAACGCGCGGGACGGGTTCAGGCGCTTCGTTGTCTCGAATGTCCAGATGACATCCTCAACGGTGATCGGGCGGCCATCATGCCAGCGCGCGGCGGGGTTCAGCCGGTAGGTGACGGAGGAAAAGTCGGCGGGATGCTGCGCGCCATCGGCGATCAGGCCATACTCCGTCGCAACCTCGTCAGACGAGGAGGTCATCAGTGTCTGATAGATCAGGCTAATGCCGGGCGTGATCACGCCGCGCGGAATCAGGAAGTTGAAGCTGTCGAAGGCGCTTACCGTGGAGAAGCGCGTGATCCCGCCCTTGGGCGCCGTTGCGTTGGTGTAGTCGAACTTCGCAAACCCGGCTGGATAGCGTGGCGCGCCCATGAGCGAGAGGGCATGCCGCCACTCGGCAGGCGCTGGTTGCGCACTGCCAACCCCGACAGACAGGGAGGAAGCGGCAGCGGCCAGGCCCGCAGTCGCGAGGAAGCGGCGGCGTGACAGGAGAAGATCGTCGCGCATGCGGTGTCTCACTCGTTGCGATTCACATGGAACCTAAGGCGTCCGGGGGATTGTGGAAGAGGGAGGGCCTCCAACGCAAGCGCTGAGCCTTCCGGATGATCGACCTGGGCGCAAGATGCGGCTAGGTATCGCAACAGCATCGGGAGATTAAGCATGCCATTGCCGGTTAAGACGGGGCGGATCACGCGGCCAGACGGCGCAACGATTGCCTATGAGGTCAGCGGTTCAGGACCAGCCCTCGTGTTTGCCCACGGGCTCGGCGGAAACGCCATGAGTTGGTACCAGCAGGTCCCGGTCTTTGCCGAGCGTTATCGCACCGTGGCCTTTTCCCACCGAGGGTTTCTGCCCTCGACCGTGAATGGTCCGGCGCCTGACCCGGCCGACTATGCCGTAGATGCCGAAGCGCTTCTTGATCATCTCGGCATCGAGCGCGCGGTCTTCGTAGGCCAGTCCATGGGTGGCTGGACGTCGATTGAGCTGGCGCTGGCAAAGCCTGAACGCATTGCAGGCATCGTCTTGTCCTGCACCACCGGAACGCTGGCCTTTCAGCTTGAAACAGCGCCGGGCGCCCAGAAATGGAAGGACTTTCAGAAGTCGGAAGGGGAATGGCTTGCCGCCAACCACATTCACCGTGCGGCTGGACGGCGCATGGCTGTCGAGGATCCGATCCGCTTTTCCGCCTACATGTCGATTGATCGTCTCAATGCGGGGCTGAACAAGGACGCGGTCATGAAGCGGCTGTGGGAGACGCGCAATCGCGGACCAGCTGATGCGGCCCGGGTCGCATGTCCGGTCCTGTTTGTGACAGGGTCCGACGACATCGTCGTGCCGCCGCCCGGCGTCAAGCAGGTGGCCGCGACCTTGCCGGATGCCCGTGTGGTCGAAGTTCCCGCGTCCGGTCACTCGGTTTATTTTGAGCGGCCAGGCCTGTTCAACGCGCTGGTTGAACGCTTCCTCGCCGAGATCAACTGGGTCTGATCCGAACCTCAGTCAGGCGCTGCTTGCGACAGGGTCGCCGGCCCTGATCCGTTCACAATTGCGTGGGGTTGCCCGGCCACACACCTTAAGGAGACGTTAAATGCGCATGTGGAACCCGCCGACGCTGCCAAAACCCGCCTCGGCCTATGCCCAGCTTGTGGAGACTGTTGGCCCTGGCCGCCGGCTCCTGATCTCCGGGCAGGTCGGGCAGACAGCGGATGGACGCGTGGTTGAGGGCCTCGAAGGCCAGATCGAGCAATGCTTCAAAAACCTGGTTTTGGGCGCGGAAGCTGCGGGAATGACGCGGTTTCAGATCACAAAGTTCGTGGCATATGCGGTTGCGCCAGGCGATGTCGCCTTGATGCGGAAGTGGCGTGACATTGTTTTTGAGGGCCGTGCGCCGGCTTCGACCTATGTGGTGGTCAGCGCACTTGCGTCGCCGGCCTTCCTGTTTGAGGTGGAAGGTGAGGCCTTCGCGCCACAGTAGGTAAAGAAGCGCGCATTCACAGCTTGACCCTCTTGCGGCGCAACCTAGACGCATTTTTAACCAGATTTCGTCACGATGCATTCAGCATAAAAGTGGTCGAGGGGCTTAGGGCATGGATTCGGTGGTTTCGCGGCGTGGTCTAATGATGGGTGCAAGCGCGCTTGCAGTCCTTGGGCTTGCTGGATGTACAACAACACAGACTGGGTTGCTTGACGGCGATGGTAACCCGACGATCCCGAACGAGGGTCGTGAGCGCAGCTCGTTTGACGCGATGTTCCTTTCAAATGGTCGCGCCACCCGCGAGCGCGTGGCCTTCACCGGTCGCGAACGTCCGGGCACGATCATCGTTGATACCCGCAACCGCACCCTGCACTTCGTTGAAGCGCGTGGAACAGCCATCCGCTATCGCGTTGGTGTTGGCCGCGAGGGCTTTCAGTGGGCCGGCACGCACCGCGTGACGCGTAAGGCGGAATGGCCGGATTGGACACCGCCCCCGCAAATGCTTCGCCGCCGTCCGGACCTGCCGCGCTTCATGCGCGGTGGCCCAGCCAACCCGATGGGCGCGCGCGGCATCTACATTGGCGCCACGCTGTATCGCGTCCATGGCTCGAATGAACCCGAGACCATTGGCTACGCGGTTTCGTCCGGCTGCATCCGCATGCACAATGCGGACGTCATTGATCTCTACGAGCGCGTTCGCGTCGGCAATACCGTCGTCGTCCGTCGGTAGGTCCATGCACCACGATACAAATTCAGACGGCCATCCCTGGGGTGGCCGTTTGTTTTTGAGCGTGGTGCGGCAACTGCGCGGACAAGGCCCGCAGATTTCGTTGGGTGAGTCTGACGCCCTTTTGCAATGCGCAGCGAACAGCCCTATATTCCGTAGTGGCGGTGCTGGGCTTCTCGTCAGGACAACAGAATCCCCGGGCCCTTATCGATCCACTAGGGAGCTGTCCCTGTTCCGGCTCGTGGGCCGGAGCAAAACGGCGCCCACCTACTTTGTAGGTGCCCGGGATCGATCGCTCCAACGGCCGTCCTGGCCCGCCACATTCCTTTCTGCCTGTCGGGGGACAGCATGATGGATAAGTCGACCAGTCGCGCAGCAGGGCTTGCCGCCCGCGCTGCTCTTGATCCCGAGGCCCGTCGCCTCGCCTCGGCCTCAGCCTGTCGCCATGCCCTGACGATTATCCCGCGTGCCGCGAAAACGGTCGCAGCCTATGCTGCCATCCGCGATGAAATCGATCCGCGCATGCTCCTCGACATTCTCGAACTGCGCGGAATTGCGCTGGCCCTTCCGGTTGTCGTCGCGCCGGGCAAGCCCTTGATGTTTCGCAAGTATCAAACGCGCGATGTCCTGCAGCCCGGTCCCTTTGGCGTGCCGCAACCCTCGGCTTCCGTGGCCACGGCCGAGCCTGACGTGCTGATTGTGCCTTTGTCGGCGTTTGATCGCTCCGGCCGGCGGGTTGGCTATGGCGCGGGCTTTTATGATCGCTCGATTGCCTTCCTGAAAACCAAGCGGCCGGTCGTCACGATTGGTCTTGCGTTCTCGGTTCAGGAGATCAGCGAAGTTCCAGTCGACACGCATGACCAGTTTCTGGATGTGATCGTCACCGAAAAGGGCCCGATATTCTGCGAGGCCCAAACAGTTGGGGCCGGCAAGGCCGGGTGATGCGCTTATTGTTTCTTGGTGACGTGCTCGGGCGCTCCGGCCGTCAGATCATATCAAGCGAACTCCCGAACCTCGTCTCAACCTGGAAGCTTGATGCCGTTGTGATCAATGGCGAGAATTCCGCAGGGGGTTTTGGCATTACCGAAGCCATCTGTGACGAGATGCTCGATGCGGGCGCTGATGTCATCACGCTCGGCAACCATGCCTTTGATCA
>JAIYEB010000290.1 GCA_027487195.1 Hyphomicrobiales bacterium
CCGACCCGCCAGAAATCCAAGGACTGCGGCCTTGTAGACCTTGTCGCTGACCGCCGTCATGTGATCGCGATCAGGCACGTCGACCGCGTGAGCTGTCGGGATAAGGGCGGCAAGTGCGGGCCCTGGGCCAGCGATGTCATCCTTTGTTCCGACCACAACAAGCGTCGGGCAGGCAATCTGCAGGAGCCTTTCGGGAGAAAGGTTGACCCGGGTTGCGCGCATGCATGCTGCAAGCGCCACGAGGTCACCACGGTTTTGATCGGCAAAGGCACGAAACATGCGGCCCTTGCGCTCGGTGATGTCATTAAGCGACGGCGCCTCAAGGGCAGCGACAATCGGCCCAGGGTCTCCAACCCCATCCACAAGACCCGCACCGATACCGGCAAGTACCAGCGAACGCACCCGTTGCGGGTGCTGCAAGGCAAGGAACGCCGAGATGCGCGCGCCCATGGAATAGCCCATGATGTCAGCACGCTGCAGCCCGGCATGTTCGATCAGCCTCGCCACATCATTCGCCATCAACTCAGGGCGATAGGCGGCATCGTCATGGGGCTTGTCGGATTGACCATGCCCGCGATGATCAAGGGCCAGAACGCGGCGTCCCGACGCCACAAGCGCCTCAACCCAGCCAGTCCTGACCCAATTGACCTCGTTGGTCGAGGCAAAGCCATGCACGAGCACAATCGGATCGCCCGCGCCCTGATCAGTGTAGAAAAGTGTCAAACCATCTGACGTGAACTGCACCATGCCGGTCTCGTTAATCCAAGTCGCGCGAAACCGGAAACCGGTCTGTGAATTGCCAGGAACCAGCGTCCCGGGATTGCCGCAAACAAAGCGGAAACTGTGCATTGCAAAAACCTGTCAGTGAACGCGGTTCTGCTACTTCCCTCCCGCCCCTCACCCGGCTAGGTTCCCGCGCGTTTCGGGGGCACCACATGGCTGACAGCAGAGTTCCACACTTTCACAATGATGCCGGCGCGCCAGTCGTAACGATCGGGGTCACGGAGTTCATGTGCATGGGCGCAAGACCACCCCTCGACCACCCGCACGTATTCCTCGACATGGGCACGGATGGCGAGATCATTTGCCCTTATTGTTCAACGCTTTATCGGTTTGACGAAACACTTGGTCCGCGTGACAGCATGCCTGAAGGCGCGGCTTATGAGCCGATTGCGGCTTAAGGTATTCCGGTGACAGAGGCTCCGGCGTCACGCCGCATAGTGATTGCCGGAGCGGGGATCGGTGGGCTCACTGCAGCCCTTCTTCTGGCCCGAGCCGGATTTCGCGTTGACGTCCATGAACGGGTCGAAGCGCTCTCCGAAGTTGGCGCAGGTCTGCAGATTTCGCCAAATGCGGCCCGCATTCTGATTGATCTCGGACTTGAGGCAAGCCTCGACGCCAGCATCGGCCGCCCGGAAGCCCTGGTTGTGCGCTCGGGCACAAGTGCTGAGGTTCTTGCCGAAATGGCGCTGGGCGACACGGCAACGCGGCGCTGGGGTGCGCCAACCTGGGTTGTCCACAGGGCAGATCTGCAGCGCGCGCTTTTTGCCGCGGCCAGCGAAGACCCCGATATCCGTATTCACCTCGGCTCGGTTGTTGAGGGCGCAAGCGAACACGCACGCGGCATGACCGTTCTCGTGTCGCGCCGCGGCGCGATGGAAGATGTCTCCGCGCTGGCCCTCATTGCCGCTGACGGGGTGCGCTCGAAACTGAGATCCATGGTGACATCCACACGCCCGCCCCGATTCTCCGGGCGCGCGGCGTTTCGGGCCTTGATCAACGTCGAGGATGCACCGGCAGCGTTACGCGGCACGAAAACCGGGCTGTGGCTTGGCCCTGGCGCGCACCTTGTCCACTATCCGCTGCGCAGGGGAACGCTGATCAATATCGTTGGCCTTGTGAAGGCCGAAGAGGGCGTCGACGATTGGGCAACCCGGACCGGGCCAGACGAAATCGTCCATGCATTCAAGGATTTCGCGCCGCTCGCCCGCGCGCTCATCGCCATCCCGCCGACATGGCTCAGAACGCCTCTTTATGATCGCCCGCCAGAGCGAAGCTATGCCTCGGGTGCGGTTGCGCTGCTGGGCGATGCCGCGCACCCGATGCTGCCATTCCTCGCGCAGGGCGCGTCGATGGCCATTGAGGATGCGCATGTGCTGGCACGATGCCTTGCGGACGGCGCTACAAACGCGGCTGCATCCCTGCAGCGATATTCAAAGCTGCGTGTGCCACGCGCAAGCCGCGTCCAGCGCGAGGCGCGCTTCAACGACACGGTCTTCCATTTCGGTTTTCCCGCTTCCGTTGCCCGCGATATCGGGCTGAAGCTCAAGGGCGGCAACGGCCTCGCAGAGCGCTATGACTGGCTCTACGGCTGGAAGGGTTGAACCGGCGACAGAGGCTTGTCGGCAAGACAATGCCGGGCCCTTGCCGCTCGCTCCAAAGCCTACATCACCGACCTCAGCTCCTTCACCATGGCTGCCGTCGTGACATAGTCGATCTTGCCTGAGCCCAGCACCGGGATTTCACGCTGGACCATGATGGCGCGCGGCACCATCAGTTCGGGAACCCCTTCAGCCTGCGCGTAATCAATGAGGACCATGCGGTCAGCATCCGCACGATCGGTCACGAGGATGATCTGCTCGCCCTTCTTCGGGTCAGGCATGGCGAGCGCCACATGGGTTGCCTCAGGCCAGCAGCCTGCCGCGAGGCTCTCGACGGCTGCAAGCGACACCATTTCACCGCCGATCTTGGCAAAGCGCTTGGCGCGCCCCCTGATCGTGATGAAACCGTTCTCATCGACCGTGACGATGTCGCCAGTATCGTGCCAGCCCTCTTCAGGGGGCTGCAACACGCCGGGGTTGCTCGCAAGAAGGTAGCCTTTCATCACATTGGGGCCGCGGACAGCGAGCCTGCCATGGTCAGCGGGAAGTCCCTCGACGGGGGTGAGCTTATGCTCAATCCCACTCATGAACACGCCGACGGTGCCCGGTCGATTGTCCTCGAACGGGTTGCCGGAGATCAGCGGCGAACATTCGGTTGCGCCATAGCCTTCGATCACGATTGCATTCGAGCGCCCGGCCCAGGCCTTGCGCGTCTCATCCTTCACGCGCTCGCCGCCTGTGAACACAAGCTTCAGGTTCTCAAGGTCGGTTGGATCAGAGGCCCGGGCATAGCCCATGGCAAAGGTGTCGGTACCCACCAGCAGCGATGCCTTGGTGTCCTTCAGCATCTTTGCCACTTCGCGATAGCGCAGCGGAGATGGGAACAGCACGGTTTTCATGCCGAGCATGATCGGCAGGATCGTCCCGAGCGTCAGTCCAAAGGAGTGAAACACCGGCAAGGGGTTCAGCAGCACATCATCCGGCGACAGCGAGATGTAGGCGCGCACCTGCATGATGTTTGCGAGAATGTTGCGGTGTGACAGCACAACACCCTTGGGCGTGCCCTCTGTGCCTGACGTGAACAGGATGACGGCTGGATCGTTTGGCTTTGCCGGGCCAACGAAGCGCCGCGCCAGCGTCGCGCGGGCAGCACCAGCCACCTTGTCGGCGGCGGACAGCTTCGCCCTGACATCCTCGAGATAGATGATGGTGGCTTTCTCGGACAGGGCCTGGACCACGTCATCAAGCTTGGCCTGGTCGACAAAGCGCCGGGCGGTCACAACGGTCTTGATCTTGGCAATCGAAAGCGCGGAGAGAAGATTCTTCGGGCCGGAGGTGAAGTTCAGCATGGCTGCGACACGCCCGGTGGTCTGCAGGCCAAAGAACACAGCGGCAACGCCCGAAACGTTCGGCAGGAGCACGCCAACCGCCTCGCCAGGCTCCGTGGTCTTGGCAAGCTTTCGCCCAAGCACGTGCGCTGCCAGCACCAGCGTCTTGTACGTCATGGGTTTGCGATCAGGGTCCTCGACGACTGCCTTGCCGGCGCCATGCACGTCTTTCGCATCAAGCAACGCGGACATCAGGGTCTTGTCGTAATCCGCCTCTTTCAGCGGAACGCGAAACGGCATGGATTTCTCCTCGCGGACCTCTCACGGGTCCTGTCAAAACAACCTAGCGGGCTGGCAGGACCACGGGAAGAGCCGTTTCGCAGTCGGGCCTTAGGGCAAAACCGGGATTCGGCCCGTCACCAGCGTTTCCTTGAAGCTGACACGCGCGACCAGCGCAATCGCCTCAACGCCTGCGGCCTGAGCCGCCAAAAACGCAGCCCGGTAGCCTGGATCGAGATCACCGGCAAAGGACAGGCGCTCGCAATCATCGCGATGGATCAGGTAGACCATGACGGCGCGGGCGCCGGCCGCCACCATCTCCGACATCTCGACGAGGTGCTTTGCGCCCCTCGCGGTCACGCTGTCTGGAAACTCAGCGAGGCCCGGCGTGCGCACGAGATGGACGTTCTTCACCTCGACATAGGCATCCGGCAGCCCCTGCCCGCGCAACAGCAGATCGATCCGCGAATTCCTGCCATAGGCAACCTCGCGCTTGAGCTCGCCATAGCCTACAAACTCCGGCACGAGCCCGGACAGGATGGCCTCTTCCACGATACGGTTCGGACGCGCCGTGTTGATGCCAACCAACGTGAGGCCGCGACCATCATCCACCTCGACCACCTCAAGACTGTAGGCGAGCTTGCGCTTGGGGTCGTTCGAATGGGCCAGCAAAACACGCAGGCCCGGCATGCCAAGGCCCATCATCGAGCCCGAGTTCGCCACATGAACCGTAACGACCTGTCCGTTCGCGAGCTCAACGTCCGCAAGAAAGCGCTTGTAGCGCCGGATCAGGCGCCCTTCGACAAGGTCTGACGAGAACTTCACCACGGCTTCATGAGGGTTTGCACCATAGGTTTTCCGGGGTGCTTTGCGCCCGTCGACATGTCAAGCCGGTGTTGAGCAATCCAGACGGAGCATTGCCGCGCCAGTGCGCATGCGCTACCGGCCTGTCTCACTTCATTCGCAGGGGCGCGCCATGGCGAGGGACACGATCACGGCCGGAATGGTGGTCATCGGCGATGAGATCCTGTCTGGCAGAACCAAGGACAAGAACATCGGCTATGTCGCCGAATATCTGACCCAGCTCGGGATCGAACTGAAGGAAGTCCGCGTCGTCAGCGACGATGAGCCGATGATCGTTGAAGCCGTGAACACGCTGCGCGCCCGCTACACCTACGTGTTCACATCCGGCGGGATTGGCCCGACCCACGACGACATTACCGCAGACGCGGTTGCAGCCGCCTTTGGCACGGTGGCGGAGCACGATCCGCGCGCCGTTGCCCTGCTTCAGGCGCGCTACAAGCCGGAAGAGCTCACGGAGGCGCGGCTGAGGATGGCGCGGCTGCCAAGGGGCGCAACCCTGGTGGATAATCCCATCTCAAAGGCGCCCGGCTTTCGCATCGACAACGTCATCGTCATGGCCGGTGTGCCGTCGATCATGCAGGCCATGCTCGACGCCGTCACCCCTGAGCTCAAGACCGGGGTCAAGATGCTGTCGACCTCGCTTGATGCCGGCGGACTGCCGGAAGGCGTCTACGGCACCCCGCTCGCGGCCATCGCAAAGGCCCATCCCGGCACCTCGATTGGAAGCTACCCAAGCTTCACGGGCACCGGCTTCAAGAACCAGATCGTCGTGCGCTCGAAGGACGAGGACCGCATGATGGCTGCAGCAGACGCGGTGCGCGCCATGCTCACTGAACTCACCAACACCGACAAAAACCCGCTCTGACAGGAGGCACCATGGCCGATCCGGCTGGCAACAAGGCATTCCCGGTTTCCTGGGATCAATTTCACCGCGATGCGCGCGCCCTTGCCTGGCGTCTGGCATCCCTGGGCCAGTGGAAGGCCATCGTATGCATCACGCGCGGCGGCCTTGTGCCTGCGGCCGTGATCGCGCGCGAACTCTCGATCCGGATCATCGAAACCGTGTCGGTCGCAAGCTACCACGACTATCAGACCCAGGCCGACCTTCTCATCCTGAAGGAAATCTCGCCCAAGCTGATCGCGGATTCAGGTCCCGACGGCGAAGGCATCCTGATCATCGATGATCTCGTGGATACCGGCAAAACCGCCAAGGCCGTGCGCGCCATGCTGCCCAAATCCCACTTCGCCACAGTCTATGCCAAGCCGCTCGGCCGTCCGATGGTTGACACCTACGTGACCGAAGTCAGCCAGGACACATGGATCTATTTCCCGTGGGACATGGGCTGGAGCTTCCAGCCCCCGATCGCCAAGGAAAGCTGAGGCCGCGCGCCCGCCCCCCAACAGGGGCGGGCCACAAGCGTGGTTGCTGACATAAGCTGCGGGCGCGGCTAGAACACCATGACGACAACAGGCCGCTTGCCGAAACTGGTAGACGGAAGGCACTTAAAATGCTTCGGGCTCCGCCCGTGCGGGTTCGAGTCCCGCAGCGGCCACCAACTTAAGCGAGGCCGGATGATGCGGCCGCAATGTCTCACGCCGGCATCGCCCACTCAACAGAGCCCCCCTTTCTAAAGTATGGAAACCTGTTCTCAACCAAAACGGCGGTCTGGAGCCAAAAGGGGCGACACACTCACTTTTCATCAACCGGTTCTGGTGTTAACTCTTACGCGACCCGGTGGGGGAGCGGACACCCATGACAGCCGCAAGCTGTCGTGATCCTCGGTTCAAGTCCGAGGCCGGGTCTCCAACATCTTTTGCATGAAGCGTTGCAGCGCTGCGACGGGCGATGGCACAGATCAGCCCTTGCGCGGGCACTCCCGGACGTGATCGACTGGGTCGTTCCGCCCGGAGATGACCATGCGCAATACCTGTCCGTACGTTGCTGCAGCGCTTCTGTCTGCGCTGTCTGGCCCTGCCCTTGCCCAGCTCGCACCCCCACCGCAGGTCACCGGCCAGCCCATCCTGTCGGACTGGTGGCGGGTCCAGGCCGTGCAAAGCCGCACCGGCATGGTCTCGAGCCAGGAAGCAACCGCGTCTCGCATCGGCGCTGATGTGCTGAGACGCGGCGGCAACGCCGTGGATGCCGCCGTTGCCACCGGTTTCGCGCTGGCCGTGACATTGCCGCGCGCCGGCAATCTAGGTGGTGGCGGCTTCATGGTCATCCATCTGACCGAGGCAAACCGCTCGATTGCGATTGACCATCGCGAAAGCGCGCCGGCGTCCGCCCGCGCCAACATGTTTCTGGATGCCAATGGCAGGGCCGACCCGCGCCTGTCGCGCGATACTGGCCTGTCTGTTGGCGTGCCCGGCACGGTCGCAGGCCTGATCCATGCCCATGAGCGCTATGGCTCGGGCCGCTTGTCGCTTTCCGAGCTTGTGGCGCCCGCAATTGCGCTTGCGCGCGATGGAATCGTGATTGGCGAGGATCTTGCCGACA
>JAIYEB010000190.1 GCA_027487195.1 Hyphomicrobiales bacterium
AATCATCGTACCCATGGCGCCATCGAGCACGAGGATGCGCTCCTTGGCGAGTGCGGTCAGGGTGTCGAGGGTTGAGGCCATGGGGTTTCCGGTTCAGGTCTTGGGTAGACGCAGGTCTTGGGCAAACGCAGGTCTTAGTCGGCTCGGATCTTTGGAGGACTGACTTTGCAGCCGCTGCAAAATCAGCGCGGGCAAGGCGATAAGGTACGCTCTCAAGCCGCCATCGCCGGCGCATTCGTGGGCGCTGGCGCCCGCAACCCCAGGAGGTGACAGATGGCGTAAACGAGATTGGCCTTGTTCATCGTGTAGAAGTGGAACTCGGAGATTCCATGGCGCTCAAGGTCATGGACCTGCTCCGCACAAACCGCAGCCGCGACAAGCGCCCTGGTCTGCGGATCGTTCTCAAGCCCCTCAAAGCGACGCGCAAAAGCTGCGGGCACCGACGCTCCGGTACGGGTTGCAAAGCCCGCAACGGCCTTGAAGTTCTGCACCGGAATGATGCCCGGAACGATGGGCATATCAATTCCCGCCGCGCGAACCCGGTCGACGTAGCGCAGGTACACTTCGTTATCGAAGAAAAACTGCGTAATCGCGCGGTTGGCGCCGGCGTCGCGCTTCTTCTTCAGGATGTCGATCTCCACATCCCAGCTCGCGCTTTCGGGGTGGCGTTCAGGATAGGCGGAGACTGAAATCTCGAATGGCCCGATCGCCTTGATACCGCGCACAAGATCGGCGGTGTCGGCGTAGCCGCCCGGATGAGGCTCATAGCGCGAACCAAGTCCACCAACAGGATCACCGCGCAGCGCAACAATGTGGCGCACACCGATATCGAGGTAGCCGGCAACGATTTCGTCGATCTCGCCCTTTGTCGCAGCAACACAGGTCAGGTGCGAGGCAGGCTTGAGGGTCGTGTCCTTGAGAAGGCGCGCCACCGTGTTGTGCGTGCGCTCACGGGTTGAACCGCCGGCACCATAAGTCACCGAGACGAAGCTGGGTGCCAAAGGCGCAAGCCGCTCGATGGCCTCCCAAAGTGAGGTCTCCATTTCCGGCGTCTTCGGCGGGAAGAATTCGAAGGATACCTTGGGACCTGTCGAAACGGCACTCATGCTGCAACTCCAATGGACGAAAGGTTCGCGCCTGTTCGACGGGCGAGCCAAAGGGAAACGGTTAGACCAAGCGTCACGCCCTCGGCTGGCGCGAGCGCAGTGAAGCTAGCCGCCTCAAGACCAGCTGCAGCGAACCAGGCCTGCATCTGATCTGGAGCGAACCCAAGACGGCGATGGGCATGGGCTTCACGCAGAAACTCATGATCATGGGGCGCGAAATCAACGACCAGCAATGTCCCGCCGGGCTTCAGCACGCGCCCGCATTCGGCGAGCGCCGGCATCGGATCATCAAGGAAGTGCAGGACCTGGTGGACAGTCACGAGATCGGCGCTTTGGTCCGGCACAGGAAGCGAGGTGATATCGCCATGGCGCACCGACAAATGCGCGAGGCCCGGACGGTCCAGTCCAGAGCGGGCAACGGCAAGCATGTCGTGCGAAAAATCAACGCCAATGCCACGCTCGGTCCGGTCAGCCATCAGTTCGAGCATGCGCCCGGTGCCGGTGCCAACATCAATGTGCATGGCGAAACGCTGATTGCCCAGCGCATTGCGGATGGCCACTTCGACGTCGGCCTCTGCAATGTGCAGCGACCGGATCCGGCTCCAGTTCTCAGCCACACCCTTGAAGTAGGCCTGAGCAACAGCGCTGCGCTGGGTGCGCACGCCATCAAGGCGTATGCGATCGCGCGCCACGAGACGGTCGTTTGGATCCAGTGTCGCAAGGATGGCATCGACAAGCTTGCCACGCTCGCCGCCGCGCGAAAGCGCATAAAACACCCAGGCGCCCTCGCGATGGCGCTCAACGAGGCCAGCTTCAAACAGGAGCTTCACGTGGCGCGAGATGCGCGGCTGGCTCTGGCCGAGGATGTCGGTGAGGTCCGTGACCGTCAGATCCGAGCGAGAGACCAACGCCAGAATGCGCAGACGCGTATCCTCACCCGCAGCTTTCAGCGCGGCGAGGAGCGGGTCAAGGGCAAGAGACATCGTGGACACATGAGCACCAAAACAAGGTATAAGGATATCTTTATATCCATTTTCCTGTCGATGCAAGACCGCCGTGCGGGATGGATGAACAGCACGTTTGTGATTTGGGGCGAGCGGAGCGCTGCATCGCCCGAGCCATAAGCACGAAAGAAAACCCAGCCCCTGCCAGCAGGGCTGACATTGGTCTGCGTTTCAGATGGATGTTGTCGCAAGGCAGAGGGCGGCCAACCCCTCCCTGCGGAGAAGGTCGGCCAACCCTTGCTTGACGCTGGCTTGACTTAAGCTGCGGCCTTCTGCGCCGCTTGCTGGAAGCGACCGTAGAAGGTTTCGCCCTTTGCGGCCATTTCGGCGAGAAGCTTCGGCGGCTTGAAGCGCTTGCCATACTTCTTCGTGTAGTACTCGCAAAGCGCGAGGAAGTTTTCCGCGCCCATTTGATCGACATACGAAATCACGCCGCCGGTGAAGGGCGCAAAGCCGAACCCAAGGATCGAGCCGACATCCGCCTCGCGCATGTCCGTCACCACGACTTCCTCGACGCAGCGCACGGCTTCGACAGCCTGCACCACAAGGAACCGCTTCATCAGCTCATCGCGGTCGAAGCTCTCGGCGGGCTTTGGCGGGCATATCTCGGCAAGTCCCGGCCAGAGCGTCTTCTTGCCGCCCTTGGGATAATCATAAAAGCCCATGGCGTTCTTGCGTCCGAGGCGACCGCGCTTGATCACCATCTCCTCAAGAAGCTTCTCCTGCCGCGGATCAACAGCCTTCTCGCCAAGATCGGCCTTCGTGGCCTGGAGGATCTTCCAGGCCAGATCAATGGCGACCTCATCGTTGAGCGACAATGGCCCGACCGGCATGCCCGCCATCTTGGCAAGCGTCTCGATCATGGCCGGCGGCACGCCTTCTGCCAGCATGATGTGGCCTTCGCGCACATAGTTGCCGACGCAGCGATTGGCAAAGAAGCCACGGGTATCGTTGACGACGATGGGCGTCTTCTTGATCGCCTTCACGTAATCAAGGGCAACCGCAAGGGCCTTTGGACCCGTCTTCTTGCCCATGATGATCTCAACGAGAAGCATCTTGTCGACCGGCGAGAAGAAGTGAATGCCGATGAAGTCCTTCTGGCGCTTGAAGTTTTTCGCAAGGGACGTAATCGGCAGCGTTGATGTGTTCGATGCAAACACGACGTTGCGACGGATCGCTGCTTCGGTTTTCTCGGTCACGTCCTTCTTCACGTCGCGGCTTTCGAACACGGCCTCAACCACGAGATCGACGCCGCTGAGCGCCGCATAGTCAGCCGACGTCGTGATGCGCGCGAGCAGCGCATTGCGATCGTCCATCTTGAGCCGGCCTTTCATGACCTGCTCATCAAGGGTCTTCTGGATGCTTGCCTTGCCCTTGTCGGCGCTTTCCTGATCGCGATCGACCAGGATCACGTCAATTCCGGCCTTGGCTGTCACATGGGCAATACCAGCGCCCATGAAGCCAGCGCCGATCACGCCGACCGACTTGAACTTCGTCGGCTTGATATCGGCCGGGCGGCGCGCGCCCTTGTTCAATTCGCCCATCGAAACGAAGAGCGAGCGGATCATGGCCGCCGCTTCAGGCGTCGAAACGGCGTAGGCGAAGTAGCGCGCCTCGATCCTGAGTGCCAGGTCGAAGGGCATCAAAAGCCCTTCATACATGGCCTGCAGGATGGCCTTGGCCGCCGGGTAATTGTCATAGGTCTCGCGGCGATAGATGGCGTTGGCCGCGGGCCACATCTGCATGCCGCCAGCCGAGTAGACCGGGCCGCCCGGCAGCTTGAATTTGTCCTGATCCCAGGGCTGGCTTGCGGTCGGGTTGGCCTTGATCCAGGCCTTGGCCGTCTCAATCAGCTTCTTGGCGGGCACCACCTCATCGACGATCTTCATCGCCAGCGCCTTTTCGAGGCGAAGTTCCTGCCCCTGGATCACGATCTGCAGCGCGTCCTGGGCCGAAATCATTCGCGGCAGACGTTGCGTGCCGCCAGCGCCGGGGATCAGCCCGACCTTGACTTCGGGAAGACCCAGCTTGGTCTTCGGGTTGTCAGCGGCAATGCGGCGGTGGGCTGCAAGGCAAACCTCGAGCCCGCCACCAAGCGCGGTCCCGGTGATCGCAGCCACAACCGGCTTCTTCGCGGTTTCCATCTTGCGAAAGATGCCGCCGAGCCTGCCAACATCTTCAAACAGCGCGCGCTTGGCAGCCTGTTCGCCCTTCTGCCGGGCAATGCCTTCAACCCGGTGTTTCATCAGCGCGAGCATGGTCAGGTCTGCGCCTGCGCAGAAGCTGTCCTTGCCGGAGGTGACAACCAGGCCCTTGATGGCCGCGTCGGAGACGAACTGATCGACGATGTCGCTGAAATCCGCGATCGCCTTTTCGTTCCACACGTTCATCGACTTGCCGGGCATGTCGAAGGTGGCAGTTGCAATGCCGTCCGTGTCGATATCGAGCTTGAATTCGCTGAGTGCCATGGCCCTGTTCTCCCTCAGATCCGCTCGATGATGGTGGCAGTGCCCATACCCGCAGCAACGCAGAGCGTTACCAGGGCCGTCGTCTTGTTGCGCCGCTCGAGTTCATCGAGCACGGTGCCAAGGATCATGGCGCCGGTTGCGCCGAGCGGATGACCCATGGCAATCGCTCCGCCAGCGACGTTGATCTTGTCGTGGGGCACGTTGAACGCCTGCATGAAGCGCAGGACAACCGACGAAAACGCCTCGTTCAACTCAAAGAGGTCAATGTCCTCGGGCGTCATGCCGGCCTTCTTCAAGACCTTGCGTGTCACATCGACCGGACCGGTCAGCATCAACGCCGTATCAGACCCGATATGGGCGTAGGCGCGGATGCGGGCGCGCGGCACGAGGCCGGCAGCCTTGCCGCCGCGCTTGTTGCCAACGAGAACGGCTGCGGCCCCATCAACGATGCCAGAGGAGTTGCCGGCATGGTGGACGTGGTTGATCATCTCGACCTCGGGATGAGCCTGGATCGCAACGGCACCAAAGCCGCCCATCTCCGCCATCATGCCGAAGGACGCGTTGAGCGCGCCAAGGCCCTGCATGTCCGTCTTGGGGCGGATGGTCTCATCACGGTCCAGGATGATGAGCCCGTTCACGTCCCTTACGGGAATAATCGACTTCGCAAAGTTGCCAGCTTCCCAGCTCGCGGCTGCGCGCTTGTGGCTTTCGACGGCGTAGGCGTCGCAATCGGCACGGCTGAAGCCATACTTCGTCGCGATCAGATCGGCCGCAACGCCCTGGGGCATGAAGTAGCTCTTGATCGCAATACCGGGATCAACCGCAATGGCCGCCCCCGACGCGCCCATGCCGACCCGCGACATGCTCTCAACGCCGCCCGCAACCACAAGGTCATCCATGCCGGCAATGGCCTGTGACGCCGCAAAGTTCACGGCTTCAAGACCTGATGCGCAAAAGCGGTTGATCTGGATGCCTGGGACAGATTCGGCATAACCGGCGTTCAAGGCTGCCGTGCGCGCAATATCACCACCCTGCTCGCCAACCGGATCAACGCAACCCAGAACGACATCGCCGATGAGGCTCGTATCAAAACGATTGCGCTCTGCGATCGCTTCAAGGGTCTGCGTTGCAAGCGACAGCGCGGTCACCTCATGCAGGCTCCCGTCCTTCTTGCCCTTGCCGCGCGGGGTGCGCACGGTGTCATAGATAAAGGCCTCTGCCATAGCGTCTCTCCCGGCCAATCATTCCCGTCACAATGAGCGGGCGATCAGCACTTTCATGATTTCATTGGTGCCAGCGTAGATGCGTTGAACGCGTGCGTCACGATACATCCGCGAGATCGGATACTCCTCCATGAAGCCATAGCCGCCGAAAAGCTGCAGGCAGCGATCGACAATCTCGTTCTGGAGGTCGGTGACCTTGTACTTGGCCATTGAAGCGGTCGTCGAGTCGAGTTCGCCCTTGATATGGCGCTCGATGCAATGATCGCAGAACACCTTGGCAAAGCTTGCCTCGGTCTTCATCTCGGCGAGTTCGAATTGCGTGTTCTGGAAATCGAGAATGCGCTTGCCGAAGGCCTTGCGCTCCTTGACGTAGGCAATCGTCAGATCAAGCGCGCGCTCGATCATGGCAATGCCGCCCCACGCGACCACAAGCCGTTCCTGCGGAAGCTCACGCATCATCTGCGTGAAGCCCTGACCTTCAACACCGCCAAGCAAGGCGTCAGCGGGGACTTTCATATCGTCAAAGAACAGTTCGGACGTATCCGACCAGTCCATTCCGAGCTTGTCGAGCTTCTTGCCACGCCGGAACCCAGGGCTCTGGTTCACATCGATAACGAACATCGAAACACCCTTCGCGCCGAGCGTCGGGTCGGTCTTTGCCGCGAGGATGATGATGTCCGCATGCTGACCGTTCGTGATGAAGGTTTTTGACCCGTTGATCACCCAGCCATTGCCAGACTTCTCGGCCCTGGTCTTGATCGACTGAAGATCGGACCCGGCACCGGGTTCGGTCATGGCGAGCGCGCCAACGCTCTTTCCGGTCGCAAGATCCGGCAGATATGTCTTCTTCTGCTCTTCGGTACCGTAATGCATCAGGTACGGCGCCACGATCGACGAGTGGATGCCATAGCCCCAGCAATCCAGACCAGCGAGACCTTGTTCGCGGATCACAATTGCCTCGTGGGCAAATGTTCCACCCGCACCGCCATACGCCTCGGGGATGGTCGTAAGCATCAGGCCCGCATCGCCGGCCTTGTTCCAGACATCCCGGTCCATCATGCCCGTATGTCGCCAGCGCTCCTCATGGGGCACCATCTCGCGGGCAAAGAACTTGCGCGAGTGATCCTCGAGCATGTCGAGTTCATCAGACCACCATGCAGGGCGGGGAAGACCGAGAATCTGGCTCATGGCGCTTGATCCGGACATAAGGGGTGATGGCAGCGCCGGATTGGCGCTGCCAAAGGAGATCAGAAGGCCTCGGCTGGCAACGACATCATGGTCTTAGAGCCGGTCGACAGGCGCGCCAGACGCAGGCTGGTCTCCGGCAACACGCGCTCGACATAGAAGCGGCCCGTGGCGAGCTTCGTCTCGTAGAAGGACTGAGAGCCATTCGCCGATGGCAGCTTTTCCTGCGCGGTCTTGGCCATCATCGCCCACATGTAGCCCATGGCGACGAGGCCAAAGAGATGCATGTAGTCCGATGAGCCAGCGCCCGCATTGTCAGGGTTCGACATGCCGTTTGCCATGAACCACATGGTGGCCTGCTCAAGATGGCCGACCGACTTCGCCAGAGGGTCCAGATAGGTCTTCAGCGCCGCATTGCCCTCGTTCTCCGCGATGAAGGTCTTGACCTCCTGGAAGAACATCATGATGGCGCGCCCGCCATCCTTGCCAAGCTTGCGCCCGACCAGATCGAGCGCCTGAATGCCGTTTGCGCCTTCGTAAATCATGGCAATCCGGGCGTCGCGCACGAACTGCGACATGCCCCATTCCTCGACATAGCCGTGGCCACCGAAGAGCTGCTGGGCCTTGACCGCATTGTCAAAACCACGGTCGGTCAAAACGCCTTTGAGTACCGGCGTCATCAGCCCCATGTAATCGTCCGCCTTCTGGCGCTCCGACTGATCTTCCGACTTGTGCGCGACATCGCCCTTGAGAGCCGTCCAGAGCACGAAGGCACGGGCCGCTTCATTGAACGACTTGATCTCGAGGAGGGTGCGGCGGACATCCGGATGCACTATGATCGGGTCGGCCACCTTTTCCGGCGCTTTGGTGCCCGTGAGCGAACGGCCCTGCAGGCGGTCCTTGGCGTAGATCACGGCGTTCTGATAGGCGATATCGGACTGGGCCAGACCCTGGACCGCAACGCCGAGGCGCGCCTCGTTCATCATCACGAACATGGCTGCAAGCCCGCGATGGGCCTCGCCAACCAGCCAGCCCGTTGCGCCATCATAGTTCATGACGCAGGTGGCGTTGCCGTGAATGCCCATCTTGTGCTCGATCGATCCGCAGGACACGGCGTTACGCGCACCAACCGTGCCGTCCTCATTGACGAGGAACTTCGGAACCACAAAGAGCGAGATACCCTTCACACCCTGTGGCGCACCATCGATGCGCGCGAGGACGAGATGGATGATGTTCTCGGTCATGTCGTGTTCGCCGGCCGAGATGAAGATCTTCTGGCCGCTGATCTTGTAGGAGCCGTCAGCCTGCGGGGCTGCCTTGCTCTTCAACAGACCAAGATCAGTACCGCAGTGCGGCTCGGTCAGGTTCATGGTCCCCGACCAGACGCCTTCGACCATTTTTGGCAGATACCGACGCTTGATCTCGTCGGAGGCGTGGGTGTGGAGCGCGGCAACCGCGCCCTGCGTCAGGCCTGGGTACATGGCGAGCGCCATGTTCGAGGCTGACGAAAACTCGTTGATCACGATCGCAACCGCATATGGCAGACCCTGCCCGCCATAGTTTGGATCGATCGCCAGGCCGGTCCAGCCGCCCTGGCAATAGGCATCATAGGCTGCCTTGAAACCCTTGGGCGGGGTCACTGTGCCATCCGCATGCCGGGTGCAACCCTCCTGGTCACCGGACAGGTTCAGCGGATGCATCACCTCCTCGGCAAGCTTTGCGCCTTCTTCAAGGATGGCTTCCAGCGTTTCAGCCGACATGTCCTCAAAGCCCGGCAGATTGCCGTAGCGATCCATCCGGAACACATCGTTCAACAAAAACAGTGAATCCTGAACAGGTGCCTTGTAGCTCGGCATAGCGCCCTCCCCCTCTCCGGACATTGCCGGAACAGCTCCCGGGTTTCCCCGTTGGCGTGGATTTCATGACCACGCCGCCAACAGCGTCAGGGATGCCCGCGTCCATTCGTTGGCGCAAGAGCTTATCCTTACGTAAACGTCAATCACATTATGTTGCGAGCGATAAGGGCATCGCAACATTGCAGGATCCCTCACTGACAATTGTGAGGCTGGAACTGTGGTGTTGTCCAGACGAATGACGCAGTCAGGTTGCGACAACGCGTGATGGCGTTACGTCGGGCGCTCGGAGGTCTTCTGGATGTGGGCAGTGAGCTTGTCGATCGTTTGCGTCAACTCATCGATGGCCTGATCGATGTCGCTGCGCTGGCGCTGAAGATTCGCCAGCTGATCGCGGAAGCGATGTTCGGCGACCTGCATCTGCGTGACCTGTCCATCGCGCAGGTCATAGAGGTCGAGCATTTCCTTGATCTCGACCAGGCTGAAGCCAATCCGCTTGCCCATCAAGATGAGCTTGAGGCGTGCACGGTCGCGTCGGCTGTAAATGCGCGACAGCCCATCGCGCTGGGGGTCCAGCAGCGACTTGTCTTCATAAAACCTGAGAGTCCGTAGCGTAACGCCGAACTCCCGCGAGAGATCACCAATGGAGAACATATCCCGTCTCTCATTGCCGACTTCCGTGCCGGAGAGCATGACACTCGACAGCGCATTGACTGCAAAACCCGTTTCATCACTCATCGGCTTGGTCCACCCCTTGAACCACGTCGTTACGCCCCGCCGGCAAGGTTAGCCCGCTGTCTTGAGCCCCCGCCATCACCCGACGGTAAGGCGCGTCAGCGTTAGTAGTCCGCCTGGCTCAACGGTAAAGTGGCAGCGCGAGACTAGGTTACGCCCCAGTTAAACGCGCGTCCATCGGCTTGTAAGTGCGTTTGGTCGGTTTCGAGTGGGCACAATGAGAGCCAACGGCGCACAGACCGTGACCGGCAGGATTTGTGTAAAATTAGCATATGGGCTGTCGACGCCGTGGCACGAAGCAGTTAACTTTCTAAAAATACGCCTGATTTGTCCGTCCAGGCGCTGTTCCTTCGTGCGCGTTAACCGGGCGTTTACCCTGCCGGGAAAATCTGGGAGGCGGGGTGTCAGTCCGACTCTCCTGTTCGGCGCGTGCGCGCGCCGCGATAAGCGACGGGGCAACGAATGGCCAGGCGAGACAACGGATATCGCGACCACGGCAGGGGCAGTCGCTCGGGCCAGGATCGCCCGTCGTTGCGTCATTGGGTCGACGACGTCATTGCCGAGGCAGCCGCGCTTGATCACCGCAACCGTTACGAGCGCGAGCGCAGCTCGTACGACAGCCGCGATGAGATCTTTGAAGCGCTGGAGCATCTCGCGCGCCGCATTGGTGCAAATGAGCGGGCTGACCGCCCGGTTTCACCGCAGATGCAAAACCATGATGTCCGCGATGTGGAGACAGCGCTCAGGGCGCTTCTCGCCCGCGCCGGCGCTGGCAGCGAGCCGGACAACCGCCCCGATCCCGTGGCGCAAGCCATTACCAATCTCGAACGCCGGCTCGACGACATCTCAACGCGGATTGATTCGCGTTTTGAAGCGACAGCAAGCCGCGCGGACCCACTCCTGGATGGCATTCGCCAGCGCCTTGAAACGCTCGCAACCCGTATTGATGCACCCGCGCAAACCCGGATCGACCCCGATCATGAAGCGCGTCTTGCCCGCATCGAAGAGGCCCTGAACGGTCTGTCGAGCTCGGTGACGCGGCATCAGAGTGCTACAGTTTCGGCACGCGATGCCGACCGGATGAGCTGGAGCCGCGACATTGTAAATGCGACGGCGGCGAACCCCGAACTGGTGTCGGCCGTTCGTGAGATTGCCGAGCGCCAGAAGGCACTCGAAGCCAGTTTTGACCCTGACACCGCAATGCGCGCCATCGATGGCCGCCTTGCCCGCTACTCGGATGACCTTGCGCGCCGGATCGATGAGGCCCCGCGCAACGCCGTCGCCGACCTGCAGGAACGCCTTCGCGCGATGATTGACGAGCCAAGCCAGTCGATGCGTGGCGAAGTTGGTCGTTTGCAGGCGCAGGTCGCCAACCTTCAGGATGAAATCTCGAACGCCGTATCAGGCACAAGCCTTGCGGCCATTGTCGATGAAGTACGCCATCTCTCCGGCAAGCTCGACGAGGCACGCCGCACAGGCAATGTGACCGAAGGGCTGGGCCGCATTGAGCGCGAAATGAGCGCCATTCGCGAAGTCGTGCAAACAGCGACACCTCGCGAGGCACTTGTCGAAATCGACAGCAAGATTGGTACGCTCGCACGCCGCCTGGACGAGTTTGGCGCTGCAACCGATCCAGACACGGTCAAGCGCATTTCTGCTCAACTCGGGCAGGTTCAGCGCGTTGTGTCAGAGGCCATGCCGCTTGAGGCCTTCAAGACCCTGGTCTCGAACATCCAGTCGATTGACAGCAAGCTCACGCAGCTCTCCAGCCGGTCTGATACAGATGCCATCGAGGCGCTGCGCGCCGAGATCGTCGGGATGCGCGACGTAATGGCGCAGCCGCCGGCTCCCATCCCGGCCTTTGACGAGTTGCGCGACGAAATCCGTGGTCTCAGGACCACGATGGACAAGCCGCAAGCGCCGCAACAGCCGGCGTTTGACCCGACTGTCCTCGACGATTTCCGCGGCCGCTTCGAACGTCTGCAGCATTCCGTTGCGCGTCAGAGCGGAACAGAAACGGCGATCAAGGCGCTTGAGGCGCAGCTTCAGTCGCTCGGCACACGGATCGATGACGCAGCCCGCCCGCAAATCCCGGAAACATTGGTTGAGGACATTCGCTCCCAGATCGGTGAGATTGCAAAACGCTCGCCTGAGATGCCGTTTGCGGCAATCGAAAAGCAGATCGGCGATTTGACCGGCAAGATCGACGCGATTTCACGGCGCGGTGGTGATCGCGGCCTTGAGTCGCTGGAAGCCCATATCAAGACGCTGGCCGACCGTTTTGGCGAGATTACGCCGGCTTCGAGCCGCGACCCGCTGATCGCGACGCTGCACGAGAATTTCGAGGCCCTGCGCTCTTCAACACATAATAATGAGCGGCGCACTGCTGAAACCCTGTCGGCTGTCCATGACACGCTGATCAAGGTCATGGATCGTCTCGATACGCTTGATCGAAAGACACTCCAGCCAGCTGAGCGTCCGGTCACAGAGCCCCGCCTGCCGACCGCACAGACCATTGAACCGGCGCGCGCCACGCAGCCCCTTTCATCGCCACAACCGCAAACCGAAGCAGCGCCCGATCCCGCCCCTCGCGAAAACTCCGCACGCGGCGTCATTGCCGCTGCGCGCGCAGCTGCGATGCGTGCCGCCGAACAGTTGAAGTCCGAGCCCGCCCCCGCTCCTGCGGCAAAGCCGACACGGGAAGTGCCAGCTCATTCTTCTGGTGATGATGCGCCGCTTGAGCCGGGCTCCGGCCGGCCCGGCATGGCGCTGCAGCCGCAGTTGCAAATGCCTTTGCAGATTCCCGCAGCTTCCATTCCAGCGGCGAATCCGGCTCCGGTTCAGGCCATGGATCCGGCAATGGCCGGCGAGAACCTGCGCCAGTCGTTCATTGCTGCCGCACGGCGCGCTGCGCAGGCCGCAACCGCAGAAGCTGAAGCCAAGCCGGCCAAGTCGAAGACCGCGCTCAAGCTTGAGTCGCTTGGGGCCAAGGCCAAGGCAAAGCCAGAGCCGGCTCAAACTGAAGACACTTCGTCAGAGCCCAAGGCCGGCTTTGTTGGCAAGTTTGTGGATACGCTGAAGACCCGCCGCAAGCAGGTCGTCATGACCATGGGGGCGCTTGTGATCCTCATTGGTGCGCTCCAGGTGGTAAGCCTCCTGACTGGGCCATCGGGTCAAAGCGCTCAGACGCCGGCACCGGCCCCGTCCGTTGCAGCAACCGCCCAGACTGGTGCGCCTGCGCGTTCCGAAGCCCGGATTGCACCGGGTTCGTCGAGCGATGCAGCAAGGACAGCATCGACCTCACCTGCAGCGCCCGGCGCACCGCCTGCGGCAGTCCGCGCGAACGTTCCTGAATTGCCGCAGGGCATTACATCCGCACGTCTGCGACAGGCCGTGGAAGCCGGTGAAGCGCGCGCAATCTACGAAGTTGGCATCCGCCTTTTCGAGGGACGAGGTGTTCAGCGTGATTCAGCGGCAGCCGCCCGCTGGTTCCGCATTGCGGCAGACCAGGATCACGCACCAGCGATCTACCGCCTCGGCAACATGCTTGAGCGCGGCGATGCCGTGGTTCGGCGCGACATCCCCGAGGCAATGCGTCTTTATGAGCGCGCGGCAGCGGCGGGCAACCGCAAGGCCATGCACAATCTGGCAGCACTTGTGGCAGCCGCAAACCCGCCTGACTATGAGCGCGCGTTCCGCCTGTTCGATCAGGCTGCGAACCTCGGCCTGGTCGACAGTCAATATAATCTAGCTGTCCTGCACGTGAATGGCCTTGGCACACGTCAGAATCTTACCGAGGCTTATCGCTGGTTTGCGATTTCGGCCCAGAATGGCGATCAGGAAGCAGGCCGCCAGCGCGATCAGATCGGAGCGCGCCTTGAAGGGCA
>JAIYEB010000149.1 GCA_027487195.1 Hyphomicrobiales bacterium
TCAAAGCGCTCGCCTGGACGCGACCACAGTGTCACGCGGGCTTCGCCTGTGCGCACACGCTCAATCAAGGCTTCTGGAACCGCAACGACCACGTCGCGCTCACCCGAGCGGGACAGCCGGACAACAGGGCTTCCAGCCGCGACAACCTGCCCCGGCTCGATCATGGTGGCTGTGACGACCCCGTCGGTATCGGCGATCAGGGACGTATACTGCTGCTGGTTGCGCGCCAGCTCCAGTGCGCGGGCAGCCCGCTCAAGACGCGACAGCGCGTCGGCCGTGCGCGAGAGCTGCGCATCAAGCGTAGCCTGCGTGGCCCAGCCATTGCGCCGAAGCTCCAGGGTGCGCGCGTCCTGCGCTGCGCTGGCCTCGTGCGCTGTGCCAGCAGCCCTCAGCTCAGCCTCGGCCTGCTCGCGTTGCAGCATCAGGTCTGTCGCATCAAGCCGTGCCAGGACCTGACCGGCGCTCACCCGCTCACCCTGCTGGACAAGGCGCTGCGACACCTTTCCGGACACGCGAAAGCCAAGATCGCTCTCGACCCTTGGTCGAACCACACCAACGAAACTGCGCTCAGGCGTCGCCGGCACCAGCGAAACAGCATGCGCCACGACGGCGCGGGTTGGTGCATCGGGGCGCGCCGGCGCCTGTGCCGAACTGTCAGTGCATGCCGACAGACCCGTTATGGCGAGAAGAACCGTGATCGACAGGTGAAGGTGAGCGCGTCGCATGACTTTACCTCGAAACAGATGCCGGAACGGGCGAAAGGCCATCGATGATCAGGCCGAGAACGCGTCTTGCAGTCGCCTCGGATTCGCACTGCGTGCATTTGCAAAGAAGACTTGGATGGATCACGACCGTGCAGGCCTGTTTGATCCCGAGCGCAGTCTCAACCGGGTCAACCTGACGGAACGCGCCGGTCGCCATTCCCTCGGCAACAATGCGGGCAATCGCGGCAACAACATGCTGCATATGCTCAAGGATCGCGTCCCAGCTCTCCTCCATCGCCACTTCGACCATGTCGAAGACGCGCTTTTCACTCATGAGCTTCGCGCGACTGAAGTCGTGGTGCGCCAGAATCAGCTCAAGCAAACGGTCCGCCGGCGGCACCTCATGTTTGGCCGCAACATGATCCATCAGCGCATTGGCTTCCACCATGATGCGTCGGCAAATCGCTTCGTTGATTGCAAGTTTTGACGGAAAGAACCGGTAGATGTTGGCCGGACTCATTTCGAGCGTATCGGCGATATCAGCGACCGAGGTCTTGGCATAACCGACCCGACGGAACAGCTCCTCACCGACATCAAGGATGCGCGAGCGGGTTTCGTCGGGTGAAAGGCGAACACGGACATTCATGACAAATAATTCCTGATGAATTTCATAATTCGTCAGTTGTCATGAAATGTCAATCCACGGACCGGTTTTGTTGCGTCACGGATTCTTGAAGGGCGGGCGAAAGCGCTGCCGTGCGGGACATGTCAGGCCAGGGCATCCACACCCCACCCTTGCCACATCTCATTTGCCTGTGGCTAAAGAGAGCACCCTCACAGGCAGGACAGTTCAAATGCGCATCGAGAATGACCCAAAGCTCGACTTCAAGGATGTGTTGATCCGCCCCAAGCGCTCAACCCTGTCGAGCCGCGCTGATGTCACCATCGAGCGCGCGATTCCGTTTCGCCATGCCAAGCGCAACTGGAAGGGCTTTCCCCTGATCGCTGCCAATATGGATGGCACGGGGACAATCCCGATGGCGCGCGCACTGAAGCGATTCGGCGCCATGGTTGCGCTGCGCAAGCACTACGACGTTGATGAACTTGTCAGCTTCTTTCGTTCAGACGACAGCGCCAACTGCTTTTACACGATCGGGACCAACGAGGCTGATCAGGAAAAATTCGCTGCCGTCAAAAAGCAGGTGGCGATTCCGATGATCTGCCTTGATGTCGCCAATGGCTACACCGAGAGCTTTGTCGACATGGTCCGTCGTGTTCGCGACCAGAACCCGGACGCTGTGATCATGGCGGGCAATGTCGTCACCGGCGACATGACCGAGGCGCTTGTGCTTGGCGGCGCCGACATCGTGAAGGTTGGCATTGGCCCGGGCTCGGTCTGCACCACCCGCAAGATGACCGGCGTTGGCTATCCCCAGCTCTCCGCGATCATCGAATGCGCCGATGCGGCCCATGGCCTGAAGGGTCAGGTCTGCGGCGATGGTGGATGCACGGTGCCTGGCGATGTCGCAAAAGCCTATGGTGCGGGTGCCGACTTCGTCATGCTCGGCGGCATGCTCGCAGGCCACGATGAGAGTGAAGGCGAGATCCGCACCGAAATGCGCGATGGGCGCAAGGTTCCGGTCGCCATGGTGTTTTATGGCATGTCGTCTGACACAGCCATGAAGAAGCATGCCGGCGGTGTTGCGAAGTATCGCGCGTCCGAAGGCAAGACCGTCGAGGTCCCCTATCGCGGGCCGGTTGATGTGACGATGCAGGAGATCATGGGCGGCGTGCGCTCGATGATGACCTATATCGGCGCGGTCTCCCTGAAGGAGGTGCCAAAGCGCACAACCTTTGTCCGCGTCAGTGCGCAGCTCAACACCATGTTTGGTGGCGGCTGAGGCTTGCAGCGCCGTTTTGAGTCCATCAAAACAGCGCTCTAGCCAAACAGATCAGCCTGTGGCTTTGCGGGCAGCGCAGGTCCTTTGGAACGCTTCTGGGGGGCTGCCCCGTCAATGGTTGCGCCGGCGCTGCCATTGCCAAGTTCGATGACAACATGCTGGCCGGGCCTGAGCGCATCCGCGCTGCGCACGGGCTGGCCATCATCGCCGCGCACCAACGCAAATCCACGTTTCAGGATGGCCTGATAGGACAGTGAGGCCAAGAGTTTGGCCGCTCCATCAAGGCGCGCGCGACGACGCTCGGTACTCGACGAAAAAGCGCGCACGGCCCTGTCATTAAGCGCGCCAAGGCGCTCTTTCTGCCGCTCGACCGGACGCATCGCAAGCTCCGGACGAAGCCGCCCGGCAAGCGACGAGAAGCCCATGCGCCGTTCAAGAACCCCGCGCCTCAGCGCGTTCGGGAGCCGCCCCGAAAGCCCGTCAAGGCTTTGGCGCGGGAGCGCAAGGAGGTCATCAAGGCGCGGAAGCGCGCGCGCCAGCCCCTGAAACTCGCGCCGCCTCAGATCAAGGTCGCGCCGCATGGCCCGGTCAAGCCGAAGGCCGAGATCGGCGACTGTTGCCGCCAGTTCAGCGCGAACCGGTACGACCATTTCGGCAGCAGCGGTTGGGGTTGGGGCGCGGACATCGGCGGCATAGTCGATCAGCGTCGTATCGGTCTCGTGGCCGACAGCTGAAACGACCGGAATTTCGCTTTCAGCAGTGGCGCGGACCACAACCTCTTCGTTGAACGCCCACAAATCCTCGAGGCTGCCGCCGCCGCGCGCAACAATCAGCACGTCAGGCCGTGGAATCGCGCCACCCGATTCGAGCGCATTGAAGCCGCGTATCGCGGCTGCAACTTCGCCTGCTGCCGTTTCGCCCTGCACACGCACCGGCCAGACCAGGACATGGACGGGAAAGCGGTCCGCGATCCTGTGGAGAATGTCGCGAATGACGGCTCCGGTCGGCGACGTCACGACGCCGATGACAGCGGGCATATCCGGCAAAAGCTGCTTGCGCGCCGGATCAAACAGCCCCTCGGCGGCAAGCTTGCGCTTTCGCTCCTCAAGAAGCGCCATCAGCGCGCCAACGCCCGCAGGCTCGAGGGCATCGACCACGATCTGGTAGGACGATTTGCCGGGATAGGTTGTCACCTTGCCCGACGCGATGACCTCCATGCCCTCTTCCGGCTTGACCCGAAGGCGCGACATCACGCCCCGCCAGACCACCGCATCAATCTTCGCCCCATCATCCTTGATAGCAAAATAGGCGTGGCCAGAGGAGTGTGGCCCGCGATAGCCCGAGATTTCGCCGCGAACCCGAACAAAACCATAGGCGTCCTCCACCGTGCGCTTCAGCGCAAAGGAGAGTTCCGAGACTGAAAGCTCGGGCGCGTTGGTGGGTTCATCCGCCATTGCCCTGTGATGGCTTAGAGCGCGCAATTGCGGAAGGGGGCATTCCACGGCTAGACCGTAGTCATGAACATTCTTCTTATTGGCAGTGGCGGGCGCGAGCATGCGCTGGCCTGGGCGCTGGCCCGCTCCCCTCGCCTCACCCGCCTGTTTGCGGCGCCGGGAAACCCTGGGATCGCGGCATACGCGACCTGCCTTGCGCTCGATGTTACCGACCACGCGGCCGTGATTGCAGCCTGCCGCGCGCATCAGATCGAATTCGTCGTGGTCGGGCCTGAAGTCCCGCTTGTTGCCGGTATCGTTGATGATTTGACCGCCGCAGGCATCCCCGCCTTCGGTCCAACGCGCGCGGCAGCATCACTTGAAGGCTCCAAGGGCTTTACCAAGGATCTGTGTCGGGACGCTCGGATCCCCACAGCCGGCTACCAGCGCTTTTCTGAGCTCAGCGCCGCCAAGGCCTATGTCCGTGCCGGCAGGATCCCCGTTGTCATCAAGGCCGACGGGCTTGCGGCCGGCAAGGGCGTGACCGTTGCCGAAACGCTTGAGGATGCGCTTGCCGCACTCGACCTTTGCTTTGCCACACCGCGCGCGGAAGTGGTTGTCGAGGACTTCATGACCGGTACCGAGGCCTCGCTGTTTCTGCTGTGTGATGGCCAAACAGCAAAGGTCCTTGGCAGCGCGCAGGACCACAAGCGCGCCTATGACGGCGATCTCGGGCCCAATACAGGCGGGATGGGCGCCTTCTCACCCGCCATGAACCTGACGCCTGATCTTGAAGCCCGGGCAATGGCCGAGATCGTCTTGCCAACCCTTGTGGCGATGGCCGAACGCGGAACACCCTTTCGCGGCATGCTCTATGCCGGCCTGATGCTGACGAATGAGGGTCCAAAGCTCATCGAGTATAACTGCCGCTTTGGCGATCCTGAGACACAGGTCCTTTTGCCGCGCCTTCAATCTGACCTCGTGATGCTTCTCTATGCCTCGGCAACCGGCACGCTCAGCGCTCTCGACATCAAGATGACCGACGTCGTTGCATTGACGATTGTCATGGCGGCGAACGGCTATCCCGGCGCGGTCAGGCACGGCGAGCCACTACAGGGGCTTGAGGCTGCAGAAGCACGCTCCGGTCTGCCGGTCTTTCATGCCGGAACAGCCATTGTTGAAGGTGCGCTGTCGTCGAAGGGGGGCCGCGTGCTGAATGTGACGGCTCTTGGAAGAACCCTTGGCGAAGCACGCCAGAACGCGCTTGATGCGGCCGGGCTGATCATTTGGCCCGGCGGATTCTACCGCCGCGACATCGGACTGAGATGGAGCCAATCCACATCATGACTGAGCTTGCTGATCTTTTCCCGGGCTTTGAAGCCCGCGACATCCATACCCGCGGAGCCAAGATCCATTGCCGGTCCGGCGGGTCGGGACCACCGCTGGTGCTCATCCACGGCTTTCCGCAAACCCATGTCGAATGGCATAAAATCGCGCCGGAACTGGCAAAGCGCTTCACCCTCGTGCTGCCGGACCTCAGGGGCTATGGCTGGTCATCGACGCCGGACCCCGATGACAAGCTGGAAGCCTATTCGAAGCGCGCGATGGCTGAAGACATCATCGATGTGATGGAAGAGCTCGGCCACATCCGCTTTTCCGTCGTTGGCCATGACCGGGGCGCGCGCGTTGGCTATCGCCTGGCGCTCGACCATCCCGCACGCGTCAGGCGTCTGGCGGTCATTGATATTGTCCCAACCGCCGAAATGTGGGGCACGATGGACGCAGCGCGCGCCATGAAGGTCTATCACTGGATGTTCCTTGCCCAGCCGGCGCCCCTGCCGGAAACGCTGATCGGCCCAAACACCCGCATGTTCATTGATCACACCCTGGCCTCGTGGACCGCAAAGCGCGATCTCTCGGCGTTCGACAAGCGCGCCCTGTCGCATTATCGCGCCTTCTTCAATGTGCCGGAACGGCTTGCTGCCACCTGCTGGGACTATCGCGCGGGCTCAAGCATCGACCGCAGCCATGACGAGGCAGATCTTGCAGCAGGGCGTAAGATCGAGGCGCCGTTGCTTGCCCTTTGGGGCAATGCCGGCATTCCAGCTGCGGGCAATCCCGACGCCCCCCTGGCGATCTGGCGTCAGTATGCCGTGGACGTGCGCGGCCAGGCCTTGGAGGGCGGACATTTCCTTCCGGAAGAGAACCCGGAAGACACGCTCAAAGCCCTGCTCGAGTTCCTGTGAGGATCGAATGAGCCGCCGCTCGCTTGTCCATGTGAACACGCGAAAGCCAGCCGAAAAGCCTGGCGTGACGGTTGATGTGACTGCGCAGACCGCCGAGACCTGGAGCGGCCCGCCGGTTGCGCTGGCCCTTGGTGGCGGTGGCGCACGCGGCCTGTCGCATATTGCCGTGCTTGAAGTGCTCGATGAGCTTGGGATCCGCCCAGTCGCCATTTCCGGCACCTCCATTGGCGCGGTCTTTGGTGCAGCCTATGCCGCAGGCCTCAGCGGGCGACGTATCCGCCAGCACATGCTCGATACGTTGCGCGACCCGACCGAAGTGTTCCAGCGCCTGCTCGGTGCGCGCGTCGGGCGGATCGCTGACCTGTTCCAGCGCCTGTCGAACCCAATTCTGGTCGATGGCGAGATCGTGTTGAGGAAATTCTGGCCTGCTGGACTTCCGGAGCGCTTTGAAGACCTCGAGATCCCATTCACCGCTGTTGCAGGCGATCTGATGTCGCGCTCGGAAGTGCGGATGTCATCAGGACAGCTGTTGAGTGCGGTGGCCGGGTCCATGGCCATTCCGGGGCTTGTGCGCCCTGTCCAGCGCGAGGAGCATCTCCTGGTTGACGGGTTCGTGGTCAACCCGGTGCCCGTTGATCTTCTGAAGGGCGTGGCCCCCATCATCATCGCTGTGGACCTTCAGGCCGCCGAGAACCAGCTGAAGCCGCGCGAAGCGCCGAAGAACCCTTATGATGCCCTGCTTCAGGCAGCCCAGATCATGGAGCTGACGCTGTCTGTCGAGAAGTTCCGGGTCAATCCACCGACCATCCATGTCATCCCGGATGTCGCGCGGTTCGGCTCACTCGAGTTCTTCTCGATCCGCGACATTCTGAAGGCGGCCGACCCCCTCAAGGCTGACCTGACAACGCGGCTTCGGGCCTACAATGGCGCCAAGCTGACCGGGCCGGCCGCGAAGGCTTGAGACCACCAGGCGAGAGATTGAAAGAAAACGCCCCGGTTAACCTCCCGGATACGCCTCGGTAACCGTTCTCTAGGGAAGAACCATTAAGGTTGATCGCGGATCGACAGGCGGCGTACTTCGCCTGGGGGATCCCGGGGGCGCGTACTTGCCCCCGATCAGTCGCGTTCGTTCAGTTGCGTTCGTGTTGGAGTTTTGCGTCCCATGTCTCGGGCGACCCCCTACCTGTTTGCATGTGGCATTGCATTGATTGCAAGCCCAGCCACTGCCCAATATCAGCCGCGCGTCATGACCGCCGCGGGTGCCTGGGTTCCCGCCGCGCCGACGCAAGTCGTGGCGCGTCGTCCACAAGCCAACCAGTTCTTCTTCGGTGCCGACGTGCCCCCGCCGGAATGGCGTGAGCAAGTTGCCATTGCGCCGTCAGGCGCGTGGTATGTGCCGGTGCCGGACTATGCCCGCGAAAGCATGCGCGCCCAACAGATGGCGCGACCGGGCGGCATGATTGATCCCCGCTTCCGCCGTCAGGTCGTGCCATATTCCGGCCCGCACCGCCCCGGCACGATCGTGATCAACACGGCTGAACGTCATCTCTATCTGATCCAAGCCGGTGGCACTGCCATGCGCTATGGCATCGGCGTTGGGCGTGATGGCTTCTCATGGCGCGGAGAGAAGACTGTCACCCGCATGGCGGAGTGGCCAGACTGGCGCCCACCGCCGCAGATGCTGCAGCGACGGCCCGATCTGCCGCGCTTCATGCCTGGCGGCCCGGAAAATCCGCTTGGCGCGCGGGCGCTGTATCTTGGATCTTCGCTGTATCGCATCCATGGCTCGAATGAGCCGCATACGATTGGCCACGCCGTGTCGTCCGGATGCTTCCGCATGATCAATGAGGACGTGACAGACCTCTATCAGCGCGTTCGGGTTGGAACGCGCGTGATTGTCCTTTAGACGGCCATCGAACGGCCAAAACAAAAAGGGCCGCCCGTGAGGGCGGCCCTTTGCTTTTAGGCGCTCGAAGCGAAACTAGGCGTCGCCGCCCCAATCGCCACCGCCGCCACCCCAATCCTGGCCGGGATCTTCGTAGGACGCTGGCTGGGCAGACTGGCCGAAATCAGCTGGCGGCTCCGGGGGCGTAGGAACAGCGTTGACGGGCTCAAGGCCCGACCCTGCAGGCGGTGTCGCCGGCGAAGCGCTGGCAGAACCGCCGCCAAAGGCGTTCGACAGGGCGCTGGCGACAAGCATGCCACCCGCAACACCAACCGCTGCTGCTGCAGCGGTCTTGAGGAAACCGCCACCTGCGCCAGGCGCCGCGCCCGGCTGCTGGCCACCGAACGGCATGCCGCCCTGCTGGGGACCACGCGACCAGGGGCCGCCTGCAGCCTGCTGGCCAGGCGCCATCATGGGCTGACCCATGGGCTGGTTCATCTGATGCGCACCGGCAGGCGGCATGCCCATCGGGCGCTGCATCTGCTGGGGCTGCGGCTGGGGAGCGGCACCGCCACCGAACAGGCCGGACAGGAAACCCTTGGGCTGCTGCGCCGACTGGGCGAGCTGGCCCTGCAGCTGCGCGATCTGCTGCTGCATGTCCTGCATCTGGGCCTGCAGCGTGCCGAGCGCCTGCTCCTGCATGTGGATCGCCTGCGCCATCACATACGGCGCATAGGGCTGTGCCTTGACCTGATCAGCGATAAAGCGCTCCGCTTCTGCGTCGCGCGGCATGTTTTCCGCCTGCTTGAGGCGATCGAAGATGCCGGTGATTACCTGCTTCTCTTCGGGGGACATCGTCATGGATGAGCTCCGGTTCAGCGCCGGGACGGCGCGTTTGACTGCACCGCTTATCTAGGGTGCCGGCCTTCGTTCCGCTATAGGTCTCTACACCTAAAGTTGCAGGTGACGCCAAGTGTCGCTGCAGACCTGACGCCAGTTGGCGCTGGCGCCAGAACCGGCTAAACTGCTCCCCATGTTGACGCGAACCTCACCGGGCGGCACGCCGGGCGAAGCCATTCTTGAATATCTGAGCGCTGATTTCCGCGTGATCCGTACCGGCAACTTTGTACGTTGCGCGGTGACCGGCGAAGCTATCGCCTTGGAGGATCTGCGTTACTGGTCAGTCTCGCGCCAGGAACCCTATCTTGACCCCGCAGCCGTGGTCAGGCGCCGGCTTCAGACCGGCGAGCGCTGATCAGACGATCAAGAAGCGCATCGATTGGCTCGACATCGTCGAACTCGGTGACGACTGAAATGACATTGGACAGACCGGCAAGCACCGCGCGCCCCTGAGGTGAGGCGAGAAGCCGCACCCTGTCCTTTTCCGTCGTGACGATCTGGGCCTGGCTCTCAAGCGCCTCTTTCAAAAGCCTCTCGATATCGCGTGGGGTGAACACGTGATGATCGGGGAACGCGCGAAAGCCCACAATCTCGGCACCAATCTCCTCAAGCGTTCGCCGGAATTTTTCCGGTCGCCCAATGCCGCAATAGGCAAACACACGCTGTCCGGAAAAGGCCTGGGCTCCCGCGGCGGGCGCCAGTCTTGCGCGCACAACCGGGGCCTTGAGGAGGCTCGCCGCCGCATTGCCGCGCATGCCCTCGCCAATCAGAACCGTGAGCGCCACGTGCGTTCGAGCCATGGACAGAAAGCCGCGCAATGGGCCTGCAGGCGTAACGAACCCGTTTCCAAAGCCCGATCCACCATCAATGACGGCAATCGTCGCGTCTTTTGCGAGGCCATAA
>JAIYEB010000178.1 GCA_027487195.1 Hyphomicrobiales bacterium
CCGGTTTCCTTGTCAAAACCGGTCTGAACCGTGCGCATCAACGGCTCGCCACGCTCCGCCGCCTGGGCAATGCGCTGGTTGTAGCCATCGATGTTGCGCACACCGAGCTTCGACATCTTGCGGTAGCGCTCTTCCATTTCGCGCACGGTCCATTTCAGCGCGATAACCGCCTTCTTTGGATCGGTGACGACGGGCGAAAGCAGATGCGGAATGCCATCGTAGACCGACAGTTCGAGCATCTTCGGATCGATCATGATCAGGCGGCACTGCTCGGGCTTCAGCCGATAGAGCAGGGACAGGATCATGGTGTTGATGCCAACCGACTTGCCGGACCCTGTGGTGCCGGCAATCAGAAGGTGCGGCATGCGCGCGAGATCGGCAATGACCGGCTCGCCGCCAATCGTCTTGCCGAGGCCAAGCAGCAGCTTGCCCTTGGCGTCCTCGAAATCCTTGGAGGCCAGAAGCTCGCGCAGATAGACCGTCTCGCGCTTGGCGTTTGGCAGTTCGATACCAATGGCGTTTCGCCCTGAGATGACCGCGACGCGCGCTGAAATGGCCGACATGGACCGGGCAATGTCATCGGCAAGGCCAATGACGCGCGATGATTTGATGCCGGGTGCGGGCTGAAGCTCATAGAGCGTCACGACCGGACCGGGGCGGACGTGAATGATATCGCCGCGCACGCCGAAATCATCGAGCACGCTTTCAAGCATGCGGGCGTTTTGCTCCAGCGCCTCTTCGGACGGCAGCGCTGACAGGTTGCGTTTGGGTTCGGCCAAAAGACCGAGCGGCGGCAGCTCATATATATCCTGCGGCAGGAACGAGGGCTGCGCCTCGCTCTTTTCACGCTTGCCGGGCTTCAGGGCGACCTTCTGGCCTTCAACCCGCTTGTAGGCTGTCAGATCCAGCATGTCCGGATCTGCCAGCTGAGCCTGCGGGCGCTGGGGCGCAGGTTCGAAGGGTTGCTCTTCCACGTGCGCTACCGGACGGTGGATTGTCGTGCGCTGTTCCACGCGCGGCGCTTCATGTGCCTCGTACGAGGTCTGCGGCTGCGGGACTGGCGCGCCGGCAAAGCGCGGCTCGACTCGTGGTCCGCGTGGCAGGTCAGGCTCTGGCTCGGCAGACTTGCGCGGGAATAAGCCGCGCTCAACAGCCCGGTCCTTCAGCCGCAGGACAGCGCCGCGGGCTGTGTAGAACCAATGCGCCGCAGCGCCGAAGGGGGTGAAACCCGCCTCCGGAACTTCGCCATCATCAAGGTCTGGACGCTCCACGCGCGGCGTCAGAAGGCCCGTTGCATGAACCAGCACAACCGCACCAAGCGCGCCGAACAGCACGAAGGCGAGGGGGTCAAACAGCATGCCAAGGCGAGGGGCCAAAGGGGCCGCAAGGAGATTGCGCACCCCATCGCCCACAATGCCGCCCATTCCCGTTGGGAGCGGCCAGGTCGCGATGACCGGCAATGATGCGACAGCACCGGCAATGACGACGGTCGCAATCAGCCAGGTCACGCTACGCAACTTCATGCCGGCAATGCCGCGGCCAGACAGAAGCCGCCATCCCCACGCAATCACGGGGGCACAAAGCGCAAGGGTTGCGACACCCAGAAGCTGCAAGGCAATGTCGGCCACAACAGCGCCGGGAAAGCCAAGCGCGTTTCTTGCCTTGCGCTCGGTGGCAAATGAGAGCGACGGGTCGTCCACAGACCATGTCGCAAACGCAATGGCCAGCAGGACGATGAGGCTGAGAAGCGCAAGACCCGTCAGCTCTGCTGCGCGCCGTTTTGCCCAGACGCGAAGCTCGGAAATCAGATCGGACTCGAGAAACTGCGGTGTGCGAATGGCGCGCATGGATTTCACCTCAGCGTATCGACAAGTTTTTCAAGGGCGGCAGCGGTTGTGGCGCGTTCATGCACGAGCGCCACGCGGATGAAGCCTTCGGCCGGATTGTGACCGTTTGCATCAGGCGCGGCGAGGTAGCGGCCGGGTACAACCCTCAGGCCATGTTCGATCCAGAGTCGCTTTGTGGCCTCTTCATCGCCACCGCGATCACGCACATCAAGCCAGAGGAAGAATCCGCCGCCGGGCGTGACCCTGCCGAACCGGTTGCCCAGAATGCGCTCGGCATCTTCGAACTTCTCGGCATAGAGCCTGCGGTTCAAGACAACGTGCGTCTCGTCGCTGTAGGCCGCTTCAGCAACCGCCTGGACCGGCAATGGAACCTGCGCGCAGGTGACATTTCGGAATGCAGCCAGCGCTTGCATAAAGGCCGGGTCGCCAGCGACAAAGCCGATCCGAAGACCGGCAAGGTTCGAGCGCTTGGACAGCGAATTGAGCGCGATGACCTGCTCGAATGAGCCGGTGGATGCGGCAACCTCAAGTGCGCCAGCGGGCGCTTCGCCCGAATAGATCTCCGAGTAGCACTCGTCGGCGAACAGCATGAAGCCGTGCTTTCGCGCAAGCCCGATGGCTTTCAGAATGTAGTCCCGGCTCGCAACCGCACCCTCGGGATTTGAGGGCGAGCACAGGAACATGGCGAGCGCATCGTCAAGGACCGACGTGGGGATGGCATCGAGGTCCGGCAGGAAGCCGGTTTGCGGGGTCGAGGGCAGAAGGACCGGCGTTTTGCTGCAGGCCACAGCCGCTGCATAGTAGGGGGGATAGAACGGGTTCGGCATCAAAACCGAGCCACGCCCGCGCCGCTTCGGGTCCAGCGCTGCGGCCTGGGTGACCGACAGCAGCCCTTCACGCGAACCGTTCAGCACCATGATCTCGCGCTGCGGATCAAGCTTCAGGCCCGGATAGCGTCTTGCAGCCCAGCGCGCGACGCTCTGGCGAAACCCATCAGTACCCCAGACCTGAGGGTAGCGGGAGAAGTCTGCAAGATTGGCTTGCAGAATTGGCCCGACGAAGTCGGGAATCGCATGCTTCGGCTCGCCAACAGAGAGGGCAAGCGGTTCCGCTCCGGGCTTTGAATCCCCGAGGAGGTCATTGAGACGTGTGAATGGCGACTGGATCATGGGTAACGAGACCCTATCGCCACGTGCCTAACGTCGCCTTAACCTC
>JAIYEB010000135.1 GCA_027487195.1 Hyphomicrobiales bacterium
ATTTCGGTCAATCATTATTCGGCTAATGCATTTTTTTTTAACGCTGCGATGCGCCTATGCATTCACTGTGTGCCAAGGTTGAGTGATGCAACTCCTGGAATCGAATACCCAGATCTGGAAAATGTTTGCCGGCATTGCAATCTATGCAACAGCAAGCGCGATTTACGCGCTCGCGGGAGCTGCTGGGGTTTTACCTGCGTGGCATACAGCCTGGGCTCACTATGTCCATGCGATCTTGCTGTGCGGACTTCTGGCCGTGCTTGGCGCGGGCTACGCTTGGCTAAGGCGCTGTTTGAAGCAGGACGCTGAGGCGCAGCGCATCATTGTCGCCAATTCGGCATGCGATTCACTGACAGGAGCGCTCAACCGGGCCGCTTTCCTCTCGTACATACGACACGCCTTGCGCACGCGCGGCACCGAGCAGCTCGGTTACCTTCACATCGACATGGATAATCTGAAGGTGCTGAACGACAGCTTTGGACACAAGGTGGGCGATGCTGCGCTTGCGCATCTTGTCTCGTCGATCCGGAGCATTGCACCGTCCGCACCAGTCGGCCGCCTCGGTGGCGATGAGTTTGCCGTGCTGCTGACGGGTACAAAATCGAAAGAAGAAAGTCGCGATATTGCACAGATGATCGTGGATAAGCTTGGTATGATGATCGTCATCGACGGCCAGAACTTCAATCTCTCCGCATCGATCGGCATTGCGCAGGCTCCGTTGGATGGTGATGGTGTCGAACAACTCATCGCCAATGCTGATCTGGCGCTTTATGCAGGTAAGGTTTCCGGGCGCAGAAAAGTGGTGGCGTTCGAAGCTGACATGATGATCGACGAGCAACACAAGCGCTTCATCGAGCGTGAGCTGCGCGGCGCCATTCTGACCGGCGAGATCGACGTCCACTACCAACCGATTGTCGTGGCTGAAACCGGCCAGGTTCGTTCCTATGAGGCGCTGGTTCGCTGGAACCACTCGACCCGCGGCATGATCGGGCCAAACCTCTTCATTCCAATTGCCGAGCGCGGGACGCTAATCGATCTGTTGGGTGATTGGGTGCTAGCACGTGTCTGCAGGGACTTGGCTGTCCTCGGCACGCCAACCGTGAGTGTCAATATTTCGCCGGCACAGCTGCGGCGCCCTGATTTCGCCGGACGGTTTCTGGAGATCCTCTCTCGGACAGGGGTTGCTCCAAGCCGCCTGATCGCCGAAATCACCGAAACATCACGCTTTCGGGCGAACATGGCTGAAATGCAGAATATTCGGGAACTCAAGGACGCTGGCGTTCTGATTTCAATCGATGATTTCGGCGCCGGGCATACCAGCCTGCAGTACTTGAGATACGTTCCGTTCGACTACATCAAGATCGACAAGGGCTATGTCCAGAACCTTGAATCTGACGCTGTAAACCAGGCCCTGATTTCGGCAATCTGCGGCATCGGGCGCGCCCTGAATGCCAAGATCGTGGCGGAAGGCATCGAAACAGAGATGCAAAGCACGCTTTTGCGCGCCGCTGGTTGCACACACATGCAGGGGTATTTCTTCGGTTATCCCACGTCGATCAATCATCTCGCGGAGGCACGCAAGTTGGTGAAAGCAGCCTAGCGCCCTGGTGGGACTGTCATGAGATGACAGAGGTGGATCGCCGCTCGACGTTGACGGACATCGACGATCAATCCTCCAAGCAATCGACAAAAGCTGCCATCCGCGCCAACCTGACCCTCCGATTCGGAGAGGATTGGCCCTTATGCGCTGTCACTATCTGAGCGACTTGCATCTTGAGGCGCAGCCGTTCGGCATGGCCTTGCCCGAGGGCGATGTGCTCATTCTGGCGGGAGACCTTTGCCACGCCAGCTGCCTCGATCCGGCAAGCACCGACCGCTACAGCATCGAGCAGCGCGACAGAACGATGCGCGTGATTGATGAGGCCCTGAGGAAGTTCGCGCGCGTTCTCGTGATTGCAGGCAATCATGAGCATTACGACGGGGTGCTTGAGGACACGGCTGACCTCATGCGTCGACATCTGCCCGGCGTGACCGTCCTTGATAACGAGGCCGCCGAGATTGATGGCATTCGCTTCTGGGGCGCGACGCTTTGGACCGACCTGAGCCATCAGAGCGAAGCTGAGGTCACGGCCATCCGCAAGGGCATGGGGGAATACTTCTTTGTGAAGACACGGGGCAGCGGCCCTGACCAGCCCCTTGGCAGGCTCAGGCCCGCCGACACCGATAGGGCCCACAAGACAGCGTTGACGCGACTACGGGAGGCCCTGACCGCTGAGCCGCAACGGCAGACGGTCGTCATTACGCATCACGCGCCGAGCCGCTTGGGGCTTAATCCACGCTTCACGGGGAGCCCGCTTGATCCCGCCTATGCCAGCAGCCTCGATGCTGAGATCGCGGCCTTCGAGAATGTACCCGTCTGGGTCCATGGACACACGCACATCGCGAAGTCCTACCGCATCGCAAACACCGTCGTTCGTTCGAACGCCCTGGGCTTCGCGGCGAAGGATGGGGCAGCGCCAGGCTTCTCGGTCAAGGCACACTTCGAGCTCAA
>JAIYEB010000087.1 GCA_027487195.1 Hyphomicrobiales bacterium
CGCGTCGTCGCCGAGACGCGGCCAGACCTGGTCGTTCATGGGGCTGCGATCACGCCTGATCTTGATGAAGAGCGCCAATCGCCGGGGCAGATCTGCGCCGTCAATTTCGGTGGTTCGGCGAATGTGATCGAGGCTTGCCAGCACCGGCCGAACATTCGGCGCGTCATCCTGTTCTCAAGTTCCGGGGTCTATAACGGCCTGCAACCCTATCCGCCGAGATTGACGGAAGATGGTGAGTTGCCGGCAATCCCATCATCGCTTTATGCCGTCACGAAAATTGCCTGCGAGGGGCTTGCGGCGAGGGCACATGCCACGAGCGGGCTGTCGGTTGCAGCCATTCGTGTTGCAGCGGTTTACGGCCACCATGAGCGGGCAACGCACAGCCGCAGATTTCCGCGGACAAGCCTGATCCATCGGCTGTCCTGCGCGCTTCAAGCCAATGAAGAGCTTCAGGCGGGCGGAGAAGATGTCGGACGCGACTGGCTCCATGGCGATGATGCAGCGCGCGCCATTGCGGGGCTTTTGACGGCCCCGGTTCTCAATCACCTCGTCTATAATGTCGGCTCTGGCCGCCTGTCGGGATGGCACGACATTCTCAACGCCTTCAGGGCTGAAGGATTGCGCACATCCCAAACCATTGCGCCTTCACCCTTTATCATGGTCCAGGGCGATGGACGGCCGCCACTCGATATCGCAAGGCTTGCAGCCGATACCGGCTTTGCGCCACGTATCGACATCGTGAGCGGCATTCGTGACCTTGTCTCGCGTCAGCGAAAGGTTCGGCAGTCATGAGCCTGATTGAAGTTGAAGGGCTAACCGTTCATTTCGCCTCGCAGGGGCGGACCATCCACGCTGTCGAGGATGTATCGTTTTCGGTTGGACGCGGCGAAACCCTGGGGATTGTTGGAGAAAGCGGTTCGGGCAAATCCGTGACAGCGCTCGCCCTGATGCGCCTTGTGCCCACACCTCCGGGCAAGATCATTTCCGGGCGGGTCCTGTTTGAAGGCCGCGATCTCATGCAGATGAGTGCTGCAGAGATCCGCGCCATTCGCGGTCGCGACATTGCCATGGTGTTTCAGGACCCGATGACCTCGCTCAATCCCGTGCTGACGGTCGGGCGACAACTTACCGAGGTGCTTGAAACCCATCTTGGTCTTGAGCCGAGACAGGCGAGAACGCGCGCGATCGATCTTCTTTCGCTGGTCGGCATTCCCTCGCCTGAGCGGCGGATCGATGATCATCCGCATAAATTCTCCGGAGGCATGCGCCAGCGCGTCATGATTGCCATGGCGGTTGCGTGCAAACCCAAGCTCCTGATTGCTGATGAGCCAACGACAGCGCTTGATGTGACGATCCAGGCTCAGATCCTCGACATTCTGCAAACGCTTCAGCGTGAGCTGGGCATGGCGCTCGTGTTGATCACGCACGACCTTGGGGTTGTGGCTGGCATGAGCGATCGGGTTGCGGTCATGTATGGCGGGCGCATTGTTGAAGAAGGGGCGGCGAGCGACGTGTTTCGCGACCCGCGCATGCCCTACACCATGGGCCTTCTTGGCTCGATCCCGCGCCTCGACCGGCCTGATGAACGCAGATTGACGCCGATCAAAGGCTCACCTCCGGAGCCTGTCGGCGCAGCGAGATCCTGCCGGTTCTCGCCTCGCTGCAGGTTTGCAACTGCGGTCTGCCAAAACACCGTGCCGGTCTTCAGGGCTGTTCCCGGCACATCCATGCCAGCGCGGCATGTGACGTGCCACCATGACATCAGGCTTCAGCTTGAAGGCCAGCCAACGAGCGGGGCGAACATGTTTGGGCCCACCCCAACCGATCAGAGCGCAGCATGAGCGCTGATCGATCACCCCTACTGGTTGTTGAGAATCTCAACGTCCATTTCCCGGTGACGCGGGGGCTTGTGTTTGAACGCCGCGTTGGAACCGTGAAGGCTGTTGATGGCGTCAATCTGACATTGGCCCGGGGAGAAACCCTTGGCCTTGTCGGCGAAAGCGGTTGCGGCAAGACAACGGTCGGGCGCGCGATCCTTGGTCTCAACGACATCACGTCAGGCCGGATTCTGTTTGATGGTGTCGACCTGTCGGTCATGACCGCCGAGGAGCGAAAGCGGATGCGACGGCGCATTCAGTTGATCTTCCAGGACCCTTACGCAAGCCTCAATCCCAGAATGAGTGTTGGCGAGGCCATTGCCGAGCCGGTGCGGCTTCATCAGTTGCGCGACAGCGAGACCGGCGTTCAGGAACGCGTCGCCGAACTTCTCGAACTGGTTGGCCTGAGCCGCTCCTATTCGGGGCGTTTTCCGCACGAGTTTTCCGGCGGCCAGCGCCAAAGGATCGGCATTGCCCGTGCGCTCGCCTGCGAGCCAGATCTTCTTGTGTGTGATGAGCCCGTGTCGGCGCTTGATGTGTCGATCCAGGCGCAGGTCGTCAATCTGATGCAGGATCTTCAGGAACAGTTGGGCCTGAGCTACCTGTTCATTGCCCATGGGCTTAACGTCATCAAGCACATCTCGCATCGCGTTGCGGTGATGTATCTTGGCAAAATCGTCGAGACTGGCGAGAAGTCGGCGATCTATGCCGCGCCAACGCATCCCTACACGCGTGCGCTGCTCTCGGCTGTTCCGGTTCCCGATCCCGTCATCGAGCGACAGCGTCAGCGCATCCTTCTTCAAGGCGATGTGCCAAGTCCGATGGACCCTCCGCCTGGCTGCCGCTTTGCGTCTCGTTGCCCTATCGCCATCGACCCCTGCCGCAGTGAAATGCCGGCGCTGGAGATCAGGCCGGGTGCCGATCATCCCGTGGCCTGTATCCGCACCCATGACGCCGCTGCCCTCATGCCCCTTGTCAAACGCTTGGAACTGGAGACATCCCAATGAAAAAACTCGCACTCGCCGGCCTTGGACGCTGGGGCAAGGTCCTGATCAATTCGGTTCAGGGCAAAAGCGATGCTGTTCGTTTCGACATGGCGGTCACCCGCGATCCGGCCGCCGCGCGCGCCTATTGCGATCCGCTCGGCATCAAGCCTGTTGCAACGCTTGCGGAAGCACTGGCTGATCCGAAGATTGACGGCATCGTGCTTGCAACGCCCCATTCGCTTCACGCCGAGCAGGTCATTGCCTGCGCTGCCGCCAAGAAGCCGGTCTTTGTCGACAAGCCGTTCACGCTGACGCGGGCAACCGCCGTTTCGGCACTTCAGGCTGCAAAGGCCGCCGGGATCATCGTTGCAGCGGGCCATAACCGGCGCTGGCTGCCGCCGATTGTCGAACTCAAGGCCATGATCGATGCGGGCGAACTCGGCACGATCCTGCACATCGAGACGCATTTCTCCGGCAATGCCGTTGGCCGCTACACCAAGGAAGCCTGGCGTGTCGCCCCAGGCGAAAGCCCGGCCGGTGGTCTTGCGGGCTCCGGCATTCACCAGATCGATGCGATCATCCATCTCGTGGGCGCCATATCGCAGGTCTATGCGGTCAGTCTCGCGCGCATCCATGAGGTGGCGCTCGATGACACGACCATCGTGACGTTCAAGACGGTCAACGGCGCGACAGCAACGCTCACAACGCTCACTGCAACAGCACCGACCTACCGCCTCGTCGCGTTCGGAACCAAGGGCAAAGCTGAAATCAACGGGCAGGCAGAAAAGCGCGGCTCGGAAACCATGGACATCACGCTTGTATCGGGCGAACGCACGACCAGGACCTACGCACCGTTCGACATTGAGCGTGCAGAGATTGAAGCCTTTGCGACCGCGATAGCGGGTGGGCCCTGTTACCCCATTGGTTTTCACGAAATCGAAAATGGCATCGCCGCTTTCGAGGCCGTCTCAACCTCTGCTGCGTCTGGCCTGCCTGTTTCGACTCTCTGACACTATCGCCCAACGCGGCACTCTGCCAAACTGAACAAAACCGGGATCAACTCGGCGCATATCTGATCCGGGAGGATCGTCTGGAATGGGTCTTGATCCTGTGCTTCTGGCGCAGTTGACGCTCAATGGTATTGCAACGGGCGCAATCTACGGGCTCGTCGCGCTTGGTCTTGTCCTGACCTACAAGGCAACGGAAGTCTTGAACTTCGCCCAGGGCGATCTCCTGGTTGCGGGTGCGTTTATTGGTTGGGCGCTGATAGCGCTTGGCGGCGTGCCCTATCCGCTGGCGGCGGTCATAACGGTGGTTGCTGTCGGGGCCTTGGCCTGTGGTCTTGAGGCTGGCGTTGTGCGTCGCATCGCGGGCCAACCCCAGTTCTCAGGCGTCATGCTGACGATTGCGCTGGCGTTTATGCTGCGCGGTCTCATCAGCATGGTGTTTGGGCCGGATTCCCGTAGCCTGCCAACACCCTTTACCGGCCAGACGGTTTGGCTCGGGCCGGTGGCGATTTCAGCGCCAAGCCTTGTCGTGATTGTCGTTGCGGGCTTCGTGACGCTTCTGGCTTTTGGGCTCCTGCGGGCCACAACCCTTGGGGTCGCAATTCAGGCTGCTTCGCAAAACCAGCTTGCAGCCTATCTCTCCGGCATCCCGGTCAAGCGGCTCAACTCATTCGTCTGGGCGGGAGCCGGCGCTGTCGCTGGGCTGTGCGGGCTTTTGCTTGCGCCCATGACGCTCGTCGATCTGTCGCTGTGGACCGTCCTTCTCAAGGCCCTTGCGGCCATGGTGCTCGGCGGATTCGGCTCCATTCCCGGCGCGCTTGTCGGAGGCTTGCTGATTGGTCTGATCGAACAATTCTCGGGCGTGTTCATGCCCGATGGCATCAAGGACATCGTCGCCTACATCGTTTTGATCGGCGTTCTCATGCTTCGCCCGCATGGGTTGTTCGGCGAAGCCCATGGGCGGAGGGTCTGATGCGTTTTCGCTATCACACCCGCTACAGCGACGCCCGCAAACTCCTGCCCTGGACCGAGGGCAGGGTGGCATACCTGCTGCTGGTTCTGGCTCTGATCGCCGCGCCGTTCGTGCTCCAGCGTTTTTGGGTCGGCGAACTGAGCTACATCTTCATCCTGGCGATTGCGAGCCTCGGGCTCATGATCCTGAAGGGCTACACGGGTCAGGTGTCGCTCGGCCCTGCGGCGTTTGTTGCAATTGGCGCATATGCCCACGCCCTGATGCTTGATGCCGGTGTGCCATTTGCCGTGTCCCTGTGCCTGACACTGATCATTTCAGGCGCTGCAGGCCTGATGATCGGTTTGCCGGCTATCCGGGTTTCAGGCCTTTCGCTTGCCATGATGACGCTGGCGTTTGCCGTCATTGTCGAACATGTCCTGGGGCGTTGGAAAACGCTGACCGGCGGGTTTTCCGGTCTGCCCGTCGAAACGCCGGTGCTCTTTGGATTCAGGCTTGGAACGCCGACGGCGTTCTATTTCCTATGCCTTGCCATCCTCATCATCACGCTCCTTGGCCTTGTAAACCTCATGCGCGGGCCGAAGGGCCGCGCGTTCGTCGCGGTGCGTGACAGCGAGGCTGCGGCGTGGGGGCTTGGGATCGATGTGGCCCGCACCAGGGTTGAGGCGTTCGTGTTGTCGTCTGCCATCCTTGGTCTTTCAGGTGCGTTGATGGCGCATCACGTGCAGCATCTGACACCCGAAGGCTTTGGCCTTCTCTTGTCGCTCGAGCTTGTCTTGATGGTGGTCATCGGTGGGCTTGGATCGCTCAGGGGGGCGCTCCTTGGGGCTGTGCTGATCGGATTTTTGCCGCGTCTCATTTCAATGGCAAAGCCCCTGTTGCCGGCACAGGTCTCGGCTCAGTTCGGCCTTGAGATCTTCGCCTACGGGTTGGTGCTCGCGGTCTTTGTCCTGTTCGAACCGCGTGGTCTTGAAGGGCGCTGGCAAAAGACAAAGGCGTTTTTGACAAGCTTTCCGGTCTATCGCCGCGACACGTTCCGACGCCAGAAGACCTACATGCGCTCGGAGCGGCTGAAGTGAGCCTGTTTGAGTTTGATGCCGTGACCTTGTCGTTTGGCGGCATCACCGCCATCCGCAACCTGTCCTTTCATGTCGAGAAGGGCGAGATCTTTGCGATTATCGGACCAAACGGGGCAGGCAAGACGTCAGTGCTCAATGTGGTCAGCCGCGTGTTTGATCCAAACGAGGGCCAGATCCGGTTTGATGGGCGCGACATCACGAAGGTTCCGCGCAAGGGCGTTGCAGATCTTGGTATTGCCCGGACGTTCCAGAACCTTGAACTGTTTGAACGCGCGAGCGTGATCGACAATCTCCGGCTTGGGCGCCATCGCTTTGAACGTGGCGGGACCTGGCAAAGCCTCTTCAATCTGCCCTCCCACGGACGGCGCGAAGATGAGGCGCGTGAAGCGGTTGAAGCGATCATCGACCTCCTCGATCTTTCGCCCTGGCGCGAGGCGATGGTTGGCAGTCTGCCCTATGGCGTGCGCAAGGTTGTGGAACTTGGCCGCGCCTTGGCCCTTGAGCCCAAGCTCCTGTTTCTGGATGAGCCAGCCTCAGGCCTCAACAGTGAGGAGACGCGCGATCTCTCGTTCTGGATCGAGGATATCAGGCGCGATCTCGGCATCACGATTGTCATGGTTGAGCATGACATGTCGCTTGTGTCCGCGGTCGCAGACCGGGTGCTGTGCATGAACCTTGGCAGCAGGCTCGCGCTTGGAACACCTTCAGAGGTTCAGGCCAATGCCGATGTCATTGCGGCCTATCTCGGGACATGAGGCCATGACCCTTCCAGACACAACCGGCACGCAAGCGCTTCTGGACGTTCAGCACCTTGAGACCTGGTATGGGCCGGTCATCGCCATTCGCGGCGTGAGCCTTGCCGTTCATGCCGGACGGATCGTTTCGGTTCTGGGTGCGAATGGTGCGGGCAAGACCACGCTGCTCAACACGATCTCGGGCGTTGTTGATCCCTTCAAGGGCACGGTTTCGTTTCGAGGTGACGTGATTTCAGGCCTTGATGCGGATGAGGTGGCGCGGCGCGGCCTGAGGCTCGTGCCCGAGGGGCGTCAGGTCTTTGCGTTTCTCTCGGTCGCTGAAAATCTAGCCATGGGTGCCTACACGCGCACAGACCGTGATGCTGTCGCCCGCGATGTTGAGCGTGTTTACAGCTGGTTTCCGCGTCTGAAGGAACGCTCAGGTCAGGCAGCCGGCCTGTTGTCCGGGGGTGAACAGCAGATGCTCGCGATTGGGCGTGCGGTCATGGCTGAGCCAAGCCTTCTCCTTCTCGATGAGCCCTCGCTTGGCCTTTCTCCGCTGCTGACGCGGGAGATCTTTGCCATCGTGAAGCGCATCAACGTCGAGGCCGGAACGACCATTCTGGTTGTCGAGCAGAATGCAGCCATCGCGCTTGCAACCGCTGATGATGCCTA
>JAIYEB010000093.1 GCA_027487195.1 Hyphomicrobiales bacterium
CCGCTTTCTCGACGAATTGCCGGAAGACGCGGTCGAAGTCCGCGAGGCACCCTCGGCTTTTGCCTGGGGGTCGAACAATTCCTATGGCGGCTCGCGGTTCGAAGGCCGGCACGACCCGTTTGCCGGAACTTACCAGACACCGGGCTGGCAGCGGGCCCAGGCCAACAAGGCAAAGCTGGCCGATCGCTCGTCCCAGGGGCGCGGACCCGCCACAATCGATGGCGAACTTGTCGCCAAATCGACCAGCGCAGCGCCTTCGAGCTTCTCGCGTGGCGAGCGCGTGTTCCACCAGAAGTTCGGCTACGGCCATATCACCGATGTTGAGGGCAACAAGCTGACAATCGAGTTCGACAAGGCTGGCCAGAAGAAGGTCGTCGACAGCTTCGTTACGCGGGCGTGATCTAGAGCGCCGTTCGTCTTGATGGAATAAAGCGGCGCTCTAAGCCCTTGTTTTTTCGCATGTTGTAACGCGCAGCCTATTTCAGTTTTTGCGCAACATGCTCTAGGCCCTTGATGGCATTTTCGCACCGAACTCCACATCAGCTTCAACGCTACGGGTTTCAGAGCGCGACCAACCGACCTCTATCCCGGCGTCCGGAAGGGCCTGTTGAAGAATGGTTGAGATGGTGTTGCGTGCCTTGCCTTCGCTTCGGTCCCCAAGTTCAACAGCAAAGCTGAGCTTGTACATCGCCTGTGAATCCTTGAGTTCTGTGATCACGACGCTCGGTGGCGGGTCAAGAAGAAGGTTGGCCACTTTAGGTTTGGCTGTTTCGACTGCCTTGAGCATGACGGCTTCGACCTTGTCGAACGGCACTGACATATCGATGAGCACGGAAACGGACGCATCCGTCCAGCGGTTGGGTCTCGAACGGTTGGAAATGATCGCCTGAGCCAGAACAGAGTTCGGAACCGTGACTTCATCTGGAGCCGATGTTCGCAGTGTCGTCGTGCGCCAGGTCATCTCGATCACCTTACCGCGCACCGCGCCGCCGTTGATCTCGATCCAGTCACCTGTCCGGAACGGGCGTTCCATGCCAATCATGACGCCGGAGAAAAAGTCCAGAATGATCCGCTGGACAGCAATACCAACGACAATGCCGACGACACCCGATGTCAGCCCGACGCCTTGCAGACTGAGGCCAAAGGCAAATGCTGCCGCCCAAAGCAGCGCCAGCCCATAGATTGCCAGAGCGACAAACGACCTCAGGATCGCAGGCGCACGCATCATCTCTTCGTCTGAATCGCCAATCGATTCCCAGACATACGCCGACAAAAACGCGTTGACGGTAAAGGCGGACGCCATGGCGATGAATGTGAGCTTTGCTGGCCATACAAAGCTCTCAAGCCCGAGCCCGAGGGCGCTGACAGCCTGCGTCAGCTCGGCATTGAAGATGGCAAGCAGAACACCGCCAAGCCCCATCAGGACGCCGATCCAGATCTTCAGCTGTGGACTGCGCATGTTGAAAAACAGCAGCATCAGACCGCCAGCTGCGGCGAAGGCAGCTGGAAGCGCTATTGCCCAGAGTATCCATCGGTTGGTCGATGTAACGACCCAGCCATCGATGGGCCTTGCGGCAATTTCGATCCGTGCACCCGGAACACGGATGGCAGCTTGAATCGTGTCCGCGCCTGGCGCGAACTTGGCATCATCGCCGGCAAAAGCGGGGCGCGGCTCTTGGTTCACGACGAGGCGCACGGCAGCGTCGAAGCGCTGGGGCTCTTCACAAAGGCCGAGTTTGCAGACAACGGCCTTGCGATCGATCAGAACAGTTGCAAAGCCCCAGAAGCGATCACGTGATGGAGTCCCGTCTCCGAGGAACACCGGTCGACGATAGACAAAGGCTTCCGATCCATCCGGCAATCGTTGCGGACCGACCAGGACCGGAATGCCCGATTCTATCGAAGCAGCGTTGAGCGCGGCTTCCGCTGGTCCGCGCGTCAAATCCGTGCCGAACAAGGATTGGTCGATGCTGTCCAACGGTTCAGCATGGGATATCCTGCCTGCCCGTGCGAGACGGATCGACAGCAGTTCCGGGCTTTCGCGCCGCAGGCGTTGCGCAAACTCCCTGAATTCGGAATCGGTCAGATCAGGTCGCGACGAAACAAAGGCGGCAAGGTTCGTTGCTGCGCTCAATTGCTGGGTAAAGTCCCGTGTCGAGCGGCTCGTCAGAAGACCGAGTTCAGCCTGGGCGGCGTCCCTTGCTGTCTCAAGATTGCCGGTGTTCTGCCATCGATCAATGACAGCAGCGACGCCAGCCCCCAAAAGCAGTGCGAAAACGGCAGCGATGATCGCAAGTGTGCGGCTGACGCCGTTTCGATTGCGCAACCCTCCGAAGATCACAAAAGTTGCCAGACCAACTGCGATTGCCAAAACCAGCGTCAGTCCACGGATCAGCCAGCGATCCGGGCTTGCGGTAATCCAGCCACTGGATGGCAAGGCTGCGATCTCAAGGCGGACACCAGGAATTCGTATCGCGGCCAACAGCTTCTGATCCTGTCGATCGAAAAAAGTCTGATCGCCGTGGCGCCAGTCGATTGGTTGCTGATCGACAAACGCCCGCAGCGCTATCCTGTATTTCGGGCGCGCTCCGCATTGGCCGAGTGGGCAAAGGAGCGCTTCATCGATTTCAAAGCTGAGACCGGCAAAGCCCTGGAACGCTCTGGACGGGTCGCCACTCTCGAACATGGGGCGGAAATAGAAGAACCCCAATCGCCCGTCGGCGAAGGTCACCGGCCCGATAAATGCTGGAACATTTCGGGCCCGGGCGCGCTCGATCAGCGGATCGCTGGCGACCGCGCGCTGCTCGATCCTGCTGAAAACAGCTGGAACAGTCGTGAATGGCGCAACATGGGATACCCGGCCGTCTTTCACCATGAATATGCGGCGGATTGACGGGTTTTCCCGCAGATGCGGCGCCACAAAGCTACTGAACGCCTCTTGCGTGACCGTTGCACTGCTGGACATGAGCGCATTGACGCC
>JAIYEB010000159.1 GCA_027487195.1 Hyphomicrobiales bacterium
ATGTTTGATGAGGACCGCCCAAAACCGAAGCCGCCCGCCCATGAACTGGGCCAGCCGCTTGATCAGCTCTCGATCAAGGAGATCGAGACGAGAATCGAGTTGCTTCAGGCGGAGATCCTGCGGCTGCAGGAGGCAAAGGCAGGCAAGGGATCGGCCCGATCGGTTGCTGAGAGTCTGTTCAAAATCTAGGCGCTTCAGCAGGCGTTAAGGTTTCGGCGCTATGAATAGCGTGTCAGTTTTGAAGTCAGGCTTCCTGTCGTCGAGACGTGGCGCTTCCCTGTTTTGACTTTGAGCCGCCCCTGATGGCGGCTCTTTTTTTGAGCCCAACCCAAGCGCGTTCACCACATGCGGGCTGGTTTGTTGGTGTTACCCGCAGCGTGGACTAGTGTCAGCTCAGAGCAGGGCGTATAGGGCCCGCGTTGAGTTGCGTTGAGGGTTGTCCATGACCGAGACTATCAAGCCAGTTTCCGAGAGCGCAGTTGATCCGGTGCAGGGTGCCGACACAGTGGCTTTTGGCGAGCGTCTGGCACAATCGGATCAGTTCAGCGCGCTGTTTCGCGAAGGTATGGCGCTGATCGAGGAGACTGCGAGCTATCTCGATGGCCAGGGCCGGACCGACAGCCGACTTTTGTCACGCGCCGCGACCATGGCCTACACCTCGACGACAATGTCGCTGACGACACGTTTGATGCAGCTCGCATCGTGGTTGATGTTGCAGCGCGCGGTCAACGAAAACGAGATTACCCGCGAGCAGGCGCGCGTCGATCAGCATCGCGTCAAGCTCTCCAGCCTTTCTTCGAGCCCGCCGGGTCTGGCAGATGAACTGCCCGAAGCCTTGCTGTCGCTGATCGAGCGCTCATTCAGGTTGCAGACGCGCATCATCCATCTCGACCGTCTGCTGGATGAAACAGCGCCGTCAGAACCGCAAAGCCGCGATGTGGCCTTGCAGATCGAGCGCCTTTCGAACGCTTTCGGCGCGGCACGCAAGGGCTGATTGACGCAGTCTTTCAGAGCCTGCTTCGCCCAAAGCCTCTGGTCGATTTGGCTTCGAGCGCCTACCTCTGGGCAATACCGGAGACATGAGCGCAATGCTTGAGACAAATCCACTGCTGAGCCCCTGGAACACCCCGTTCGAGGTGGCCCCCTTCGCTGAAATCAGGCCGGAGCATTTCCTGCCGGCCTTTAACGAAGGGCTGCTGCGCCATCGGGCTGAAATTGCGGCGATTGCCTCGGACACAAGCCCGGCAACTTACGCGAACGTCATTGATGCGCTGGAGCGCGCTGGCGAGGCGCTGTCACGTGTATCTGGCGTATTCTGGAACCTGACGGGTGCTGACACCAACGAGGCGTTGCAGGCGATCGAGCGCGAGATTGCGCCAAGGCTTGCGACCCATTGGGCCGAGATCGGCACCAATCCCGCGTTGTTTCAGCGCGTCGATGCGTTGTTTCAGCAAAAGGATGCCCTCGGCCTAGATCCAGAGCGGCTCAGGCTTCTGGAACGGACACGAACCTCGTTCGTTCGCTCTGGCGCGCGTCTTGGCGATGGCGAGCGTGAGCGCCTGAAGGCCATCGTCTCGCGGCTCGCCACACTTGGCACGACGTTCTCGCAACATGTGCTTGCAGATGAGGCGGGATGGGAGATGGCGCTGGATGGCGCGGACGACCTCGCAGGCCTGCCGGACGCCTTGGTGGCTTCAATGAGGGCTGCTGCGGCTGCGCGCGGACAGGATGGCAAGGCGATCATGACGCTCGGGCGTTCGATCGTCGATCCATTCCTGACCTTTTCCGACCGGCGCGACCTGCGCGAAAAAGTGTTCAATGCCTGGATTATGCGCGGGCAAATGGGCGGCGAGACGGATAACCGCGCCATTGTCGCTGAGATGGTCGCGCTGCGCGCCGAGCGCGCCAGGATCCTGGGTTATCCGAATTTTGCAGCCTACAAGCTTGATGACACCATGGCCAAGACGCCGGATGCCGTGCGCAATCTTCTGGACACGGTCTGGGCGCCGGCTGTTGCGCGATGCGCGGAGGAGCGTCAGGCTCTGGCTGAGCTTTCGCTTTCGCAGGGAGGCCCGGGCCAGATCGAGCCATGGGACTGGCGCTATTATGCGCAGAAGGTGCGGCGGCAGGCGTTTGCAATCGACGAGGCAGAGGTCAAGGCCTACCTGTCGCTTGATCATATGATCGACGCTGCCTTTGACACGGCACATCGGCTTTTCGGCGTGTCCTTTCGCAGGGTCACGACTGTTTCGCCCTATCATCCGGATGTGCGCGTCTATGAAATGCTCGATTCCTCCGGTGCGCATCTGGCGCTGTTCTTCGGCGACTATTTCGCCCGGCCATCGAAGCGCTCCGGCGCATGGATGTCGGCGTTTCGCTCGCAGGAAAAACTTCGCGGCAACCGTCGCCCCGTGATCGTCAACGTGATGAACTTTGCAAAGGCGCCCGACGGCGAGCCGACGCTTCTGTCATTTGACGATGCGCGCACGCTGTTTCACGAGTTCGGCCATGGGCTTCATGGCATGTTGTCGGATGTCGTCTACCCGTCGATGGCGGGCACCGCTGTTGCGCGTGACTTCGTCGAGTTGCCCTCGCAGCTCTATGAGCACTGGCTGATGACGCCGGACGTGCTGCATCGGTTCGCGCGCCATTGGAAGACAGGGGCTGCGATCCCCAAGGCGCTGACCGACAAGATCGAGGCCGCGCGCCACTTCAATCAGGGCTTTGCAACGGTCGAGTATTGCGCATCGAGCTATGTCGACATTGCCTTCCACGAGCTGGAGCAGGCCGACGGCATTGACCCGATTGCGTTTGAAGCCTCGGTGCTTGAGGCCATCGGCATGCCGAAGGGGATGGTCATGCGCCATCGCACGCCGCACTTTGCGCATGTCTTTGCAGGCGACGGATATTCCGCCGGCTACTATTCCTACCTGTGGTCGGAAGTGATGGACGCCGATGCGTTTTCAGCTTTTGAGGAAACCGGCGACGTTTTCGCCAAGGACGTCGCAACCAGGCTTCGTGACTTCATCTATGCGGCCGGAAACCGGCAGGATCCGGCGATGGCCTACACGGCGTTTCGCGGTCGCATGCCCGATGTCGGGCCGCTGCTTCGAAAGCGCGGCTTTCCAGCTGCAGCCTGAAGCCTGACGTCCGATCGGGATGGCAGGTTGCGGGCTGCGAGGCCGGGCTCAGGCCGCGTAGCGCCCGGCGTCTGCGCCGAAGTGGCTGATGTAGCGCTCGGAAATGGCCTGCCTTGGCAGGACGATGAAAACATCGGTCGTGCCGAACGCGCGATCGACCACGGCCCCATCACCAACCTTCGCTCCAAGGCGCAGATAGCCTTTGAGCAGCGGCGGCAGGACATGCAGCGCGCGCTTCATGTCGATTGCCGAGGCCGGCAAACGATTCATTTGCACGTGGCGGCTCACCTTGGCCGATACGCTCCATTCCTCATCCGCACGCGCGTTGTGATGCAGAAACGAGAGGGGCAGGGCAAGCGCATCGGGGTTCGTGCCTTCAAAGCTTGCGCAGCCGATCATGCAATCGATGCCGTGTGCAAGCACATAGGCCCAGATGCCATGCCAGAGCAGTTCGACCGTGCGCTTGTTGCGATAAGGCGGCAACACACATGAGCGACCGAGTTCAAGGAATTTGAGATCCGGATGCCGGGCAACGAGGGGCCCAAGGTCAAACTCGTGCTGGGAGTAGAACCCCTGCGCAAGCTCCGCGACATCCTGGCGGAGCAGGCGATAGGTTCCAACGATGGTCGGGCGCGCGACGCCAAACGGTTTGGCCGGCGGGAGCGCATGATCAATGACCAGGAGATGATCGCAGATCTGGTCATAGGCATCGACGTCGCGGCGCAGAAACTGCGCGCCCATCCTCGGAACCGCGGACATTTCCTCGAAGAAGACCCCGTAGCGCAGGGCCTGCGCGCCGCGCACCTCTGCGCCGGTGCGCGCAAGGCGAACCTCAAGGTCTCCGATGCGGCCAAGCGAAGGTGGCAGGATCTTGCGGGACAGCGCGCGCGCTGCGAGCAACGATGGCGGCAGAAGCCCCGGGAATATGCCCACCGGAGTCTGGCCTTTCAAAAGTCGGGTCACGTCGGCCAAGGCCCCCTGCATTCCTGCTGCGTGCATTCGTCCCCCCAGGCCATCGAGCGACTCACGACATCGTTTTGTCGCAGTGCTTTTCGTGCCTGTGTCAGACGACAAAGAGATGACGTCGGGGGGATATAGGGCAGTGATCAGGCCGCGTCGACAGCTCGTGAGCCGGCAAGGCAATGATGATCGATCGCCGCCAGCAGCCTGTCGCGATCCAGCGGTTTGGTCAGATGATCATCCATGCCTGCATCAAGCGAGCGCGCGCGATCTTCGGCGAATGCGTTTGCAGTCAAAGCCAGAATGGGCGTGCGCGGTGCACCGGCTGTCGCTTCATGCGCACGCATGGCACGGGCTGTCATCAGACCGTCCTGCCCCGGCATTTGCATATCCATCAGGACAAGATCAAAGCGCTGGGTGGTGAAGGCTCCGACTGCGACTTCGCCGTCGGCGGCGTGATGAACCGTGTGCCCAAGCTTTTCCAGGAGTGCGCGCGCCAGCAACGCATTGATCGGGTTGTCTTCCGCCACAAGCACACGGAGCGAGCGCGCGACAGCACTGCTGATCGGCGCCGGCTCAGCCAGCCGGGGGTCTGCAACCGGAACCCCTGCGCCCATGGCCTGTTCAATCAGGGAGGCATGGCGGACCGGGCGCACGAGGTAGCCTGCAAAGCCCTCACGTCTCAACGCCTCAAGTTCGGTGCGCGCTTGTGGCGTCAGAAGGACAACGAGCCGCCCATGTTGCGGAACCTGACGTGCTTCGATGGCAAGGCGGGTCAAGGCTGCGCGGCCAAGCCGGCGGTCAGCCAGAACGACATCAGCGTCAAGCGTATCGACGAGGAACGCACCGGCACCCGACAGGGCTGAAACGATGGCCGTGCGCTCAACACCGTCCGGCATGTCAAGATAGACGCGCCGACCCTTCAGCGTCTGCGGCTGAGAGCTCGCAGTTACGGACGATACAGGCAATGCCACGCTGAACGTCGATCCACGCCCGACAGTGCTGTCGACTGTAATGTCACCTCCCATGGCGACAGCCAGTCGGCGGCTGATGGCAAGGCCGAGGCCGGCCCCGGAAGCTTCGCTGGGCCGGCCTTCCTCGATGCGCTCAAAGTCATGGAACAAGCGTCCGAGCGCTGCTGGCGGAATGCCGATGCCTGTATCGATGACCTCGAAGACGAGGCTGTTTGCCCGCCCTGAGACGCGCACAACAACACCGCCCTGGACTGTGAACTTCACAGCGTTTCCCGCGAGGTTGAGCAGGACCTGCCTCAATCTGCGGCGGTCCATGTGGACCTCAGCCGGCAGATCGGCGCCTGGCATCGCGACAATCTCGAGACCCCGGTCATGCGCGCGCGGCGACAGGAGCTCGACCACCTCCTCGGCCAGCGCCAGGGGATCAAACGCTTCTGGCCTCAGATCGACGCGGCCGGCCTCGATCCGCGACACTTCGAGGACATCATCAACGAGGGCAAGCAAGCCCTCGCCCGAGCGCCGCAAGGCATCCACGTAGGTTGCCTGTTCGGCTGTCAGACGGGTATCTGCAAGAAGCGTCGACATGCCAATCACGCCATTCAGCGGCGTGCGCATTTCGTGGCTCACTGTCGCAAGCATGCGCTCGGTGGCTCCGGTGTCCAACGGGATTGGGGTGCCGGGTGAGCGGGCATAGAGCACACAGGCAATGAGCCCGATGCCGGCGATGGCAAGCAACAGGAACAGCCCGCCGATGTAGGCGCCAGCCAGGATGAGGGCAGGTCCGAGCGTGCCCGCTGCAACGGCTGACGCCGGCGCGGACAGGTATCGAAGAAGCACAGGCGAAGGACTGGACATGGCAACCCGAATGCAAAAACCTTGAAGTTCGCACGTCACTTTGCCGGAAGGGAGTTGCGAAACCGTTCAGGCCGCCTGTGGTTTCCGGTCCACCAGAAAACGGTAAGCCAAGGCTTCGGCAATATGGATGCGCTTGACCGTCGGCGCACCTTCAAGGTCGGCCAAGGTGCGTGCAACCCTGAGGGTGCGGGTCAAACCCCGTGCTGTGAGGCCAAATCGGTTGGCCGCGTCCGACAGAAGCGACAGGCCGGCGGCATCCGTGCGAGCGGCCTCCTCGATGATCTTGTGCGGGGCCGACCCGTTGGTTCTGACATCAACGCCCATGGCTGCATAACGTTCGGCCTGGCGCTGGCGGGCTTCACGGACACGGGCAGCGACAGGCTTTGAAGCTTCGCCAGGCGCACGCGACAGGAGGTCAGTCGCGCGGACCGCAGGGACTTCAATCATGATGTCCATGCGATCGAGAAATGGGCCAGAGATCCGGGACTGATACTCGGTGTCGCACGACCTGCCTTTCCTGCAGGCATATCCGGGTTCGCCAAACCGCCCGCAGCGGCATGGGTTCATTGCTGCGATGAGCTGAAAGCGGGCTGGAAATGAGACGCGATAGTTGGCCCTCGTAATGGTGACTTCGGCGTTCTCGAGAGGCTGGCGCAACGCATCGAGGACGAAGGGCACAAACTCCGGCAGCTCATCGAGAAACAGGACGCCGTTGTGGGCGAGTGAAACCTCGCCCGGGCGCGCCCTGAGGCCTCCCCCCACCAGCGAAACCATGGATGCGGAATGGTGCGGAGCTCGAAATGGCCGGCGGTCGGTCAGGGCACCTTCCGGCAACTCGCCGGCAACGGATGCGATCATCGACACTTCCAGGAGTTCACGCGCGGACAGCGGCGGCAGCAGGGACGGCAGACGCTGCGCAAGCATCGACTTCCCGGCGCCTGGCGGGCCCGTCATGATCATGTTGTGCGCACCCGCTGCCGCGACTTCGAGCGCACGCCGCGCCGTCTCCTGACCGCGGACATCTGCAAGGTCGGGCAGGTCGGTTGTTTCAACGCGGGTTGCCGGGCGCGGGCGAGCCAGCTGCTGAACGCCATTCAGATGATTGACCAGCGAGAGCAGGGTTGGGGCCGCGGCAATCTCGAGGTCATCTCCTGCCCACGCGGCTTCCGCGCCGCATGATTGCGGGCATACCAGCCTCTGGCCGGCGGCTGCCGCAGCAATTGCGGCAGGCAAGACGCCAGTCACCGCGCTGATGCGGCCATCAAGCGCGAGCTCTCCCAGCGCGACGATGCCATCCAGCGCATCGCGCGGGATGGCGCCTGTTGCAGCCATGAGCCCGAGCGCAATGGGCAGATCATAGTGGCTGCCCTCCTTGGGAAGATCGGCTGGTGCCAGATTGACGGTAATGCGTTTGGCCGGCAGCGACAGTCCGGAAGCCAGCAACGCAGCGCGTACCCGCTCCCGGCTTTCGCCAACAGCCTTGTCGGGGAGCCCCACAACCGTAAACCCTATGAACCCCGGGGATACGTCGACCTGCACATCCACAGGTCTCGCCTCGATCCCAACAAATGCAACTGTCGATACACGCGCAACCATCGCTTTGCCCCAAACTTCAATTGCGTTGCAACAGTTGCACAAAGAAGGGAACGAACCAAGAACAACCTTGGTCTAACGCAGGGGGCTCTGGGATCAGGCCGCGCGGCGTGTGGCGGTGCGAAAGCGCCTGAGATGCGCCCGGAGGGTATTGGTCGCTTCGCGCGGATGCTGAAACACGTGACCGTCGAAACGATCGAACCCCGGCCCGGAGGAATAGAAGCGATAGCCGCCATGATCCTTCACAAGAAGTCCGGCGGTCTCATCGTCAATCTCAAGAAGTCGTGTCTCTGACATTGTGGCTCTGCCCTCTGGAAACGGAACTCACAACACTCGCCAAGTTATCTTGGCTCAATCGGCGCAGGGTAATGGCTCGGCCAAGCCCCGCGGTGACGCTTAATCTGAAGATGGCGACAATTGTGCGACAAACCACTGGCAGCTTCAAGAAAGCGACTTTCCAAATGAAACGCCCGGCGCAGAGGAATGCTCTGCGCCGGGCGTTGTTTTTGCAAGGAGCTATGCCGAGGGCTTCGAACTACATCCCTGCCTGCTGATTCTGGGTCATGCCGCGCGTGGCCCAACCGGTCATCCGGGTCTCAAACCAGTTGGCGATCACGTACATGGCAACGCCCATGAAGGCTGTGACGAGCAGGCCAGCGAACACCAGGGGCGTGTCAAAGCGCGAGGACGCAACCACCATGAGTTTGCCGATCCCCTTGTTCGAGCCGATGGTCTCGGCAAGGATCGAGCCGACAAAGGCCACGGTGATCGCCACTTTGAGAGAGGCAAAGAAGTAGGGCATTGCGCGTGGCAGGCCGACCTTCAGGACGATATCGCGACTTTTCGCGCCAAGCGCGCGCAGAACATCCCTCAGTTCCGGTTCAACCGTTGCGATGCCCGTCGCAACGTTGACGACGATGGGGAAGAACGAAATCAGGAATGCCGTGATCACGGCTGGAACGGTGCCAATGCCAAACCAGATGATCAGGATTGGCACGACAGCGACCTTCGGGATCGCGTTGAAGCCGATCAGAATTGGATAGAGCCCGTTATAGACGAGCGTCGACGAGCCGATCGCAACACCGAGCGCCAGGCCGAACACAATCGCAATCGCAAAGCCGAAGACGGTTGTGAACAGGGTCTGCCCGGCATTGTCGAGGATAGCGGGCTGCCAGCGCAGATAGCTCTCCCAGATGGCGGTCGGCGAGGGCAGGATGAAATCGGGGATGGAGAACACGCGTACGGTCACCTCCCAGAACAGGAAGATGCCGATCACCACCATCCAGGGCAGCGCGCGCTCGAGATTGCGTCGCGATCCGAAGATCGGCGTGCGCCGCGCGCGGCGTGCGGGAATGGCGGGGGCTGCAGGAGCAGTATCCATCGAGGCCATGTCAGATTTCCTCACGCGGCCTGTTCGCGGGCCATTGAGATGTGGTTGCGCAGGTCCTGCACGATCTCGGCAAACTCGGGCTTGTAGGTATCCTCCAGCGTGCGCTTGCGCGGGAATGGCACAATGCGCTCGTGGATCATGCGGCCGGGGCGCGCACTCATGACAACGACGCGGTCTGCGAGATAGACAGCCTCGCGCAGATCGTGGGTCACGAGGATCACGGTCGGCTTCCGGTCCATCACGACCTCTTGCATGACGTTCCAGAGTTCCTCTCGGGTAAACATGTCGAGCGCGCCAAATGGCTCGTCAAGCATCAGCAGCTTGGGCTCGTGGATCAGTGCGCGGCAGATCTGCGCGCGCTGCTGCATGCCGCCTGAGAGCTGCCAGGGAAACTTTGTGTCAAACCCCTTGAGGCCGACGAGAGACAGAAGGTCCTGCGCCTTCTGCACATACATCGCGCGCTTGGCTCTGAGCTGCGAACGGTGTGGCTGAACAATCTCAAGCGGCAACATCACGTTGTCGATGACATTTCGCCATGGCAGCTGGGTTGGCGCCTGGAACGCCATGCCAACGATGGACAGCGGACCGGAAACCTCGCGCCCCGCCACGATTGCAGTGCCGGCGGATTGCGGCCAGAGGCCAGCAACAACCTTCATCAGGGTGGACTTGCCGCAGCCGGAAGGGCCAACCACCGCGACGAACTCGCCTTCCTTGACGTTCAGCGTGGTATCGAGAAGGGCAAGCGTGCCGCTTTCCTCGCCACCGTAACGAAGAGCAATCCGGTCGAGTTCTACAAAAGCGGCCATGCCATCATCCCTGTACGCGACTGCCAGAAAGAAGTGCCCCGCCGGGCTTTGGGTCCGGCGGGGCGAATAAGATCAGGACGAAACCGGGAAGACCCGACTTTCAGCACCCTGCGGCATGAACTCACCGCGGTAGAGATCGGCTGCCTGCAGGCGCGGCGTGCGGCCAAACGCTTCCTCGACCATGACGATCGAACGCTGCATGCGCGCCATATCAATGCCGGCAAGGCCCTGAGCGCGCACGGCGGGCGTGTCGATCAGTTCCGCGATCGTCAACAGCCAACGGCCACGCTCTGTCGGGACATCCGTCAGCTGCTCGTGGCGAGCCAGCGCTGCAATTGCCTCGTCAGGGTTTGCAATCGCGTCGCGATAGCCGCGCACCATGGCCTTCAGGACGCCGCGCACAACCGCCGGGTTCTGATCGGCATAGGCTTTGGACGTCAACACCGACGAGGAATAGAACGGCACGCCGAAGTCGCGGTAGCGGAAGTTGCGCTGCTGTGCCTGGGACATGCCAAGGCGCTCAAGCGAAGGGCCGGTCGAGGTGATGAAGCCCGTGATCCCGTCAGCGCGACGCTGGAACAGCATCGGCTCGCGCAGATCTGCGGTCACTGACAAGAAGTTGACCTTCGAGGCGTCAATATTGTTGACCTTGGCAAAGGCTGGGAACAGCTGACGACCGGCGTCGACTTCCGGAGCCGCAAGCGTCTTGCCCTCAAGGTCCTTGGGGGTGTTGATGCCGCTGTCGGCGCGGACAACCACGACGAGTGCGTTGTTGTGAGCAAACACGCCGACGGCCTGAATGCCGGTTTCCGGGCGCTCTGAAACGAAGCGGATTGTCGGGTTGATGTCGGCAAATCCCATGGGGTAGTTGCCGCCGGCAATTTCAACAGGAACAGCGCCTGAACCACGGCCGCGGTCGGGCTGGAAATCGATGCCTTCCTCGCGGAAGTAGCCCTTTTGCAACGCCAGCAGCACGAACGACTGCGGGCCCTGCCAGGCCCAATCCATCATGAAGCGCACGCGCGTCTGGCTTTGTGCCAGTGCCGGTGCAGACAGGCCAAGGCCCGATGCAGCTGTGAGGCCAGCGGCGCCGGCAAGTACACGACGACGATCAATACGCATGGGGAGGTCTTCCTTTGTGCTCAAGGTGGGCGCCGGGTGGCGCGGCCTGATCTGATCTCATGCAAAGCGTGGGCCAGATGCCAGCGTCCTGCATGCCATCATTATGGTGATCCGTGCCAAAGCGCACAGGCCTGTCAAGAGACATGCGACAGGGCTGGCTCAAAGCGCACCCAAAATTTCGTCGGAGGTCGTGGTAAACCCGAAGATCTGGCGCACACTATAGAGCGTCGCCTGCCAGCAATAGTCTGGCGAGGAGGTCGCGGTGCAATCCTCGATCATCACCGTATCAAAACCAAGGAAGTTGGCATCGGCAAGCGTATGCAACACGCACTGGTCTGCGTTGACGCCTGTGAAAAACAGCGTCGTCACGTCGAGCTGGCGCAGGATCTGATCAAGCGGCGTGTCCCAGAACCCCGACATGCGGTGCTTCGACACGCGGATGTCACCGGGTTCAGGCGTCAATTCGTCCACAATTTCGGCCGCCCAGCTGCCCTCTGTCAGGACCAGATCGCCGGTTGTACGCAATCGATCACCAAGACCGCGCATGGTCCCACTGCCATTATAGACATGCATGAGGGCCGGCGAGAGGTTCGCCCGGTCGGGTCTTGCGCCCCAATTGACATAAACTACGGGGATATCGGCGGCGCGCACGCGCGGCAAAAGGCGCTGCAGGGGCTCAATCGGCGCTCTGCATGGCGTGACATCAACGCCAATCTCGCTCGCAAGCCAGCCCTTTGGGTGGCAGAAGTCATTCTGCATATCGATAACGATCACCGCAGCGCGCCCGAAATCCACCGTGATGGGCTTGGGGGCTGCTGCGATGTGCGCAGCTTGAGTTCGGCGCTGTGGGCGCACCATGTCGACGTGATCCGAAGACACGCGCCATTGATTGCGGGAGTTTGGTCCAAGAGCGTGCATCGAACCCCGTCTCATGCGAGCGACATGAACATCAGTCTTTTGCCATCCCTGTGCGGGGCTGTCGGCAGTCTTGATTGCCTCATTTTTATGCAGCCTGCTCCCGATCCTATCGCAGGTCGCCCGGAAGACCTGCACGACGACGCAGCTCCGTTTTGGTAGCCTGCAGCTTGAAGGAGCATCGTCATGAAAGAAGCCATTGCGCGCACCCCAGCGGACTATGAGACATTTCGGATCAAGCCCTCCGACACCAACGTGATGTCGCTCATCCTTGATCCGATCCGCGACAAGATGCCTTTCATCGCGTTCGTCGAGATCTTCGACAAGAACGGCGCGACCCCGCCCAACACGCATGAGGCGGCCTACGAGTTCTTCTATGTGATCGAGGGCGAAGGGGTTGCCAGGATTGGCGGCAAGGAGATCCCAATCAGGTCCGGCGACAGTTTTGTCGCGAACCCCGGGCACGAGCATATTGTTGAAAACACCGGCGAGGGGAAACTCTATTGCCTCACCCTGATGATCCCGAACGAGGGCTTTGCCGAGTTGGTGCGCTCGGGCGAGCGTGAGACTTTGTCACCGGAAGATCTGGCGGTTTTGCAGCGTGTGGTTCCGACCAAACGCCTGGTCGCTGCGGAGTGATTAAGGCTTGGTTGACCATGCCTTTCAACGCTCGGTGAACCCTAACCCGCTATGAATGACGCGTTGAGTTTTTGTGGGGCGCGTCATGCTCGAACCGATCATCCTTGAGCCTTCAACCATCGCGCTGGTGATTGCTTCCGCAGTTTTGGCCGCGTTGGCCATTGTCGTCTTTGATATCGGGGTCAAGAGCGGCTCGCCGGTCATCACCGGGCGGAGATAGCTGCAAGTGCCTCGGCCGGTTTCTGCTCCCGGCAATGTCCCTTACGACCTAGCGCGCTGAGGCTTCGGCGGCTGGGACAAACATCAAGGCTTCACCTTCCAGGACAATCGTATCGCCGACCGAGCATACGGTCTTGAGGCGGACACGCGTTTTCGCCGGGATGAGTTCGATCACCTCGACGTGGACCTTGACCACATCTCCAATCAGAACCGGCGCGCGAAAGAACAGGGTTTGCGACATATAGACCGCGCCTGGACCTGGCATGCGGGTGCCGAGAACAGCGGAAAGGTAGGACGCCGAGAGCATGCCGTGGGCGATGCGTGTGCCAAAGCGTGTGCTGGCCGCATAGGCTTCATCGAGATGGATCGGATTCTTGTCGCCGGAGACGCCTGCGAACGCGATCACGTCAAATTCCGACACTTTGCGCTCGATCTCATGGGTCAGACCGAGTTCCAGTTCCTCGAACGAATAGCCCTCCGACGTCATGGTCCCTCATATTCTTTCAATTGATCGATTTTCGCCGATGCGTGTTAACTAAACGTCAGAAAAGATCGGCCATGGTCTCGGCAACGATCTGATCGAGAGGTCAGGCAATTCCAGCGTGTGATGGGGTAAAGGTATGGCCGTTGATACAACGATGCCGGTTCTTGTTGTCGATGACTACAAGACAATGGTTCGAATCATTCGCAATCTGCTGAAGCAGCTTGGCTTCGAGGATGTCGATGAGGCGGCTGATGGAGCCGAGGCTTTCGCCAAGATGAAGTCCCGCAAATACGGGCTTATCATCTCGGATTGGAACATGGAGCCTATGACTGGCTACGAGCTTCTCAAGGAAGTCCGCGCCGACCCAACGCTCTCGCGTACGCCCTTCATCATGGTCACTGCGGAATCGAAGACGGAAAACGTCATCGCCGCGAAGAAGGCCGGCGTGAACAACTACATTGTGAAGCCGTTCAATGCCCAGACTCTCAAGGGCAAGATCGACGCCGTCTTCACCTCCTGAGTACTCAACATCGCTGGTGCAGTCGGGCGTCCTCTGGACGCCGGACAGCACAACCGTACCTTGGCCGCATCCGGCCGATAACGCTTATGACATACACTGGGGGCCTCCATGGCCAAGCTCACGAAGCCGCAGCTTGCTCGGTTTGCAGCCCACCTCAACACCCCTGGCCGTGACGAACCGTCGCTCAAGGACGTTGTAAAGCTCGCCGAACTGACCATCGAGTCGCTGCAGAGCTTCTACAAGCGGCAGGATGCGAAGCTCTTTGAGGAAGTGTCCGCGATTGCGACCTTCATCGGCGTTGCCAAGCGCGACATTGCCGCGGTTGGGGTCACCGACCTGGCTGGACAGCGCATTCCTGAAGCCGGACGTGAACTTGACGCGGTTGTCGAGGCCACAGAAAGCGCGACCAACTCCATCATGTCTGAGGCAGAGATGCTGATGACGCTTGAAGGCGATGACATCGAAGTCCTGAAGCAAACCGTGCAGGACGCCTCTATGCGCATCTTCGAAGCCTGCACCTTCCAGGATCTGACCGGCCAGCGTGTCCGCAAGGTCGTTGAAACCCTTCAGATCATCGAGAAGCGCATTGCCCGGCTTGCAACGTCGCTTGCCTCAGGCGATGTGGCCGATACGGACGCCGACGAATTGGCTGAACAGCAACGCCGCGCTGCACTCATCCTGAATGGCCCCCAGGCCAAGGGTCTTGCAATCGAGCAGGACGATGTCGACGCCATGTTCTCGTCTGGCTCGGATCAGGCTGATATCGACAAGCTTTTCGGCTAGATCACGGCGCAGGCAGGCGCGGTCCCGTTGCCTGCTCTTCTCTTTTGACGTGAACGCCCGAACTACCAGTTCAGCGTCCAGCTCCAGGCAACGGGCGCAACGCGGCCTTGCCTGAACAGGGCTGCAAGAGCGCCCTCATCGACGGTCTCAGAGGCTCCGCCGAGCGCCTTGGCATGAATGCCGCCCCCCAGAAACAGGGATTGAAGTCCCGCATCGCGCGCGCCGACGATATCCGTCCTGATCGCGTCTCCGATGCACAGGACACGAGACCGGTCGATGGTTCGGCCAGCGACACTATCAAGCTTCAGCAAGGCAGCTTCGTAGGCAACGGCATGCGGCTTGCCATAAAACGTCGCTTCGCCGCCCATGGACAGGTAGCGATCAGCAATCGCGCCAGCGCAGGGGATTAGACGCTCACCGCGCTCGACGATGAGATCCGGGTTGGCGCAGGCCATGGGCACTTCATGCTCGTAGAGCAATGCCAGGACTGAATCATAGTCTGACGCCTGCTCGACCTCATCATCGACAAGGCCGGTGACAACGCACAGGTCGGCCTCATCCGGCGTGGTGAAGGTCAGATCGAGGCCTTCAAACAAGGGCGCGTCGCGCTCAGGGCCGATGTGGTGAATCCATGCCCATGGATCAGCTTCCAGAACAGCGCGCGTCAGATCGCCTGATGTGACAATGGCATCGTAGGCGTCACGCGGTACATTCAGGCTATCGAGTTGCGCGCGAACCGAGGGGTTGGGGCGCGGAGCGTTTGACAGCAACACAACCGACTTGCCGGCCTTTCGCGCACGCACCAGAGCATCGCACGCGCTCGCGGTTGCCCGCTCGCCGTTGTGCACGACACCCCATATGTCTGAAATGATAGCGTCATAGCGGTCTATCAGGGATGACAGGGGCGCGCGCGGAGGCAAGGCGAGGGGCATGTAAGCTCAACTCAGGACGCTGCAGCGCGCCGTTCGGGAACGAGATCGCCGACAAGATCAGCGCGCACGGGGCGCGGCGGCGAGAACAACATGCCCTGACCAAATCGCACATCGAAGTCGAGAAGATCGACGACGATGGCTTCCGTATCCACACCTGTGGCCACAAGATCAACCCCATAGCGTGCCAGAAGGTCCGCAAGATCCGCCGGGTGGATATCGGACGGCAGGGTCCCTGCGCGGCCGAGAAGTACGTCGGCTGGAACCTTGACGAAACGGAAGGCGCGGTCCGCGAGGTCTTTCGGGTCAAATCGCAGATCGCGAACCTGATCGAGGCCGACTTTCGCGCCAAAGCGCGTCATCGCCGAGAGGCCCTCGAACTCAAGCACACTGAACTCGCGGAAGGCCGATTGCGGCACTTCGAACACAAGAGAGGACGCAATCGCTGCATTCGCCTCAATGAATTCGACGAACTCGCGGAACTTGTCGCCGGTCGTCAGAGTGCTCGACGTGAGGTTCAGGGACAGGCCGACATCCCGGTTGCGCGCCTGGAGGCGGCGCAGGATCTGAACAGCGCGGAACAGGATGTCGGAATCAAACGCTGCGCCAAGCCCGCCGTGATCCAGCGCAGCGCGATAATCGTCAGGCAACAGGACCTCGCCGCGCTCGGTCTTGAGGTTTGCGGTCAGCTCATAGAAGCGGATCTTGCGCTGCGGCAGCGTCACCATCGGCTGCAGCATGATCTCGAGACGTCCGGCCTGAAGGGCCTGCGCCACGACAGCAACCAGTTCACCGGTGGGAAGCGCGGCGAAACGGCCCGTGCGCCGCGCGCCATTCATCGCGCTGGCGACCGGATCGATCATGGAAATCGGATCCTTGGCTGCATCCGGTACCTGCGATTGGCTCTGCGGCTGCGAGGCCGTTCGCGCAATCGTCAACATGCTCTCGCCCTGGCGCGCCACAATCTCGGAAACGTCCGTAATGCGCTCATCCATGCGCGCAACATCAGCGCGGATCGCGGAAATGTCCCGTGCAGCGGTTGCTGCACCGGCACTCTCAAGCGTCGAAAGGCGGTTGGCTATGAGCGCAAGGTCGCGTGAGACGCGCTCGATCCCATGGGACAGGTCCGTGAGCCCGCGGTCGGCTTTTGCCGTATCATCCGCCCGCCAGCGCGTGAACTGCCAGACGAGCAGAATGGCAAATACCGCCAGCGCGAGGATGCCGGAAACCTCAAGGCTCAAGCGCATCAGCAAAAAGCCGAGCGCGCCGGCGCTGAAGGCAATCAGCCCCATCGCAACGACTATAACAGCTGTGCGCAGGAAGCCCATGCGGCGGCACTTGTCCCTGATACGGCAGCGCGAATCGCTGCCGTTTCCAGTGTGCACAATGAACCAACAGCAAGCGCTGAGGAACAGCCCGGAGCGAATATTGGGGCTGTGTGGCGCGCTTACCCGCCGATGTCGTAGGCAGCCAGGGCCGCCGCGTTGACGATGTCGCTGTCCTTTGCCCCAAGCGATACGATCTGCACCGCCTTGTTCAGCCCGACGAGCACCGGACCAATGACCGTTGCGCCGCCGAGTTCCTGCAGCATCTTGGTTGAGATCGCCGCTGAATGGAAAGCAGGCATCACCAGCACGTTGGCAGGGCCGGTAAGGCGTGAAAACGGATATGCAGCCAAAAGGTCGCGGTTCAGCGCAACATCTGCCGCCATTTCACCTTCAAACTCGAAGTCAACCTTGCGCCCTTCAAGAACCTTGACCGCTTCGATGACCTTCTGCGAACGCTCTCCAGCGGGGTGGCCGAAGGTTGAGAAGGCAAGGAAAGCGACGCGTGGCTCATAGCCAAGCCGGCGCGCAGTCTGGGCGGCCTCAGTTGCGATGTCGGCAAGTTCGGTTGCCGTCGGCATTTCGGTGATCATGGTATCTGCACAGATCACAGTACGGTCGCGCGCGATCACAATCGAGACGCCGACGAGACGATGTCCGGGTTTTGGATCAATCGCCAGGCGCACCTCATCAAGCACGACCGACGAATTGCGCGTGACACCCGAGACCATCGCGTCAGCGTCGCCCATGGCCAGCATGCAGGCGGCAAAGACGTTGCGGTCCTGATTGACGAGCCGCTGGCAATCGCGCTGCAGATAGCCCTGACGCTGCAAACGACCGTAAAGATACTCGGCATAGGTCTTGTTTCGGGTCGAAAGCCTGGCGTTGATGATCTCGATGCCATCGCGCAATTCGATGCCCGCAGCCTTCGCCAGCGCTTCGACGCGATCCTCGCGACCGACAAGAATTGCAGTGCCAAGCCCATTGGCCACAAAGCTCTGCGCAGCGCGCATCACCTGCTCTTCTTCGCCCTCGGCAAAGACGACGCGACGGGGCTGACGACGCAGCTTTTCGAAAATGCGCTGCAACGTGCCTGCAACGGGATCTCGCCGCTGTCGAAGATGGGCGACATAGGCCGCCATATCGGTAATCGGCTTGCGGGCAACACCGGTCTCCATCGCGGCTTTCGCAACGGCCGGCGGAATGGCCGTGATCAACCGTGGGTCGAACGGCACCGGGATGATGTAGTTGCGGCCGAACCTTGGGCGAACGCCACCATAGGCAGCAGCCACCTCATCCGGGACGTCTTCGCGCGCAAGGTCGGCAAGCGCACGCGCAGCGGCAATCTTCATTTCCATGTTGATGGTGCGCGCACGCACATCGAGTGCGCCACGGAAGATGTAGGGGAAGCCGAGAACGTTGTTGACCTGGTTTGGATAGTCCGAGCGCCCGGTTGCGATGATGACATCATCGCGGATCGCATGCGCCTCTTCCGGCGTGATCTCGGGGTCGGGGTTGGCCATGGCAAAGATGATCGGATTTGGCGCCATCGATGCAACCATCTCTGCGGTCACGGCGCCCTTCACCGACAGGCCGAAAAACACATCCGCTCCCTTCATGGCATCAGCCAGGGTACGGTCTGTGGTGAACACAGCATGCGCCGACTTCCACTGGTTCATGCCTTCGGCACGCCCCTTGTAGACAACGCCCTTGGTGTCGCAGAGCACCACATTATCGGCCGCAAAGCCCATGGCCTTGACGAGTTCAACGCACGCAATGCCTGCAGCGCCGGCCCCGTTCACAACGAGCTTGGTCTGCTTCACATCGCGCCCGGTCATTTCGAGCGAATTGAACAGGCCTGCGGCGGCGATGATCGCGGTTCCATGCTGATCATCA
>JAIYEB010000254.1 GCA_027487195.1 Hyphomicrobiales bacterium
AGAATACGGCAGAGCTTGCCAAGCGTCGCTTTCAGTTCGGTCCGCTGGACAACCATGTCGACCATGCCATGCGCCTGCAGATACTCGGAGCGCTGGAACCCCTCCGGCAGCTTCTCGCGGATGGTCTGCTCGATCACGCGCGGCCCGGCAAAGCAGATGAGCGCGCCAGGCTCTGCGATGTGGACATCGCCCAGCATGGCATAGGAGGCTGTGACGCCCCCTGTGGTCGGATTGGTCAACACGACGATGTAGGGAAGCTTGGCCTCGCGCAGCTTTTGCACGCCAACCGTGGTGCGCGGCAACTGCATCAGGGACAGGATGCCCTCCTGCATGCGCGCGCCGCCCGATGCGGCAAAGAGCACCAATGGCGTGCCACGCTGCACGGCGGTTTCAAAGCCGGCGATGATCGCCTCGCCTGCAGCCATGCCGAGTGAGCCGCCCATGAACTCGAAGTCCTGGACAACAACGGTTGCCGCGACGCCTTCGATCTGGCCAACAGCAACGCGGATGGCATCGCTCGTGCCTGTCTTTGCCCGCGCATCCTTCAGACGGTCGACGTAGCGCTTTTCATCCCTGAACTTCAGCGGATCGGTGGCCACATCCGGTACCGGGATATCTTCCCAGCGCCCGTCAAACGTCGCCTCAAGCCGCTTCTTCGGCGACAGGCGCATGTGATAGCCGGAGCCCGGCACAACCATGAGGTTGGCTTCAAGGTCCTTGACGAACACCATCTCGCCAGACTGCGGGCACTTCACCCAGAGATTGTCAGGGGTTTCCCTGCGCTGGAAGAAGTCCTTGATCCGTGGCGGGACGACGTTTGAAATCCAGTTCACGCGCGTTCTCCGGCTCGTGGCGTTGAGCCTATGTAGTGTCTCGGACCCTTAAAGTCGATCATTCCGCCGCAATTGTCCGCGCGCTGTGCACACCAGATGCGAGCTCGCGAACCTGATCATGGACTAATTGCGCAGTCTTTTCAGTGGCTTTGCCATCGACGAGGGAGGCACGAACAATTTCAACGAGAACCGAGCCGACAACCACGCCATCGGCTGCCCGCGCCACCGCGCGCGCATGCTCTGCCGTCTTGACGCCAAAGCCAACCGCAATCGGAAGCCTGGTCGAGCCCTTGATGCGCTGAACCGCTGCCCCGACCGCATCAAAGTCCGGCGTTGCTGCCCCGGTCACGCCGGTAATCGACACGTAGTACACAAAGCCAGAGGCGTTTTTCAGGACGCTTGGAAGCCGCTTTGCGTCCGTTGTCGGTGTGGCAAGCCGCACAAACGCAATGCCCGCCTTCATCGCCGGCAGGCACAGTTCGTCATCTGCTTCCGGCGGCACATCGACCACGATCAGCCCATCGACACCCGCAATGAGCGCTGCCTCGAGAAACCGATCAACGCCCATGGCAAAAATCGGATTGTAGTAGCCCATGAGAATGATCGGCGTTGTCGAATCCACACGACGGAAACGCTCGACCATTGCGAGTGTCTTCTTCAACGTCATGCCGGCTTTTAGCGCACGCTCCGAGGCGCGCTGGATTGGCACGCCCTCCGCCATGGGGTCGGAAAACGGCATGCCCAGTTCGATGACATCAGCGCCAGCGGCTGGCAGGCCGGCGAGGATCATCTCCGACGTCGCAAGATCAGGGTCGCCGGCTGTGATGAAGGTGACCAGTGCAGCGCGGTTTTCGGCTGCACAAGCGGCAAAACGGGCTTCGATACGGGCGAGGGTCACATCGAAACTCCGAGCCTTGCCGCCACTGTAAACACGTCCTTGTCGCCACGCCCGCACAGGTTCATGACCAAAAGCTCGTCCGCCCGCATCTTGGGCGCAAGCTTGGTGACGAAGGCGACCGCGTGGGCGGGTTCCAACGCCGGGATGATGCCCTCGGTCGAGGTCAGGAGCTTGAAGCCTTCGAGCGCCTCGGCGTCCGTGATCGCGACATAGTCCACCCGGCCGCTTTCCTTCAGCCAGGCATGCTCCGGGCCAATGCCTGGATAATCAAGGCCTGCAGAAATCGAGTGTCCCTCCAGGATCTGGCCATCCTCGTCCTGCAGGAGATAGGTGCGGTTGCCATGGAGCACGCCGGGCTTGCCACCCGAGAGCGAGGCGCAATGCCCGTCCGGCACATCAAGCCCATGCCCGCCAGCCTCGACGCCGTAGATCTTCACGTCGCGGTCATCGAGGAAGGGGTGAAACAGGCCAATGGAGTTCGAGCCCCCGCCAATGCAGGCCACCAGCGCGTCCGGCAGGCGGCCTTCGGCGGCCAGCATCTGCTCCTTGGTTTCGTGCCCGATGACAGATTGGAAGTCGCGCACCAGCATCGGGTAGGGGTGCGGGCCGGCTGCAGTCCCGATAATGTAATAGGTGTCGGAGACGTTGGTGACCCAGTCGCGCAACGCCTCGTTCATGGCGTCCTTCAGCGTGCCGTTGCCCGATGTCACGGGAATAACCTCTGCGCCCAGAAGCTTCATGCGAAACACGTTGGGCTTTTGCCGCTCAACGTCCGTTGCGCCCATGTAGACCACGCAGGGCAGGCCAAAGCGCGCGCAAACGGTTGCAACCGCCACGCCATGCTGGCCCGCGCCCGTCTCGGCGATGATGCGGGTCTTGCCCATGCGCCGCGCCAGCAGGATCTGGCCCAGGCAATTGTTGATCTTGTGGCTGCCCGTATGGTTCAGCTCGTCACGCTTGAAATAGATCTTGGCACCGCCAAGGCGCTCGGTCAGCCGCTCGGCAAAATAAAGCGGCGAGGGGCGACCGGTGTAGTGCGTTTCAAGATGCTTCAGCTCGGCCTTGAAGGCAGGATCGGCCTTCGCCGCGAGGTAGGCCGCTTCCAGATCCAGAACCAGCGGCATGAGCGTTTCAGCAACAAACCGACCGCCGAACTGGCCGAAATGCCCGCGCTCGTCAGGCCCCGCTCGGAATGAGTTCACACCCTGGATTGTCATGGCCCCGCCCTGCTCTCACTGTTTCTGTCAAAGGCACGATGGCTTTCAGCCACAAACGCCCGGATCTTCTCTGGATCCTTCACACCCGGCGATTGCTCCACGCCAGAGGACACATCGACGCCCTCAACCCCTGTCAGGCGGATCGCATCCCCCACCGTTTCCGGTGTGAGGCCCCCGGAAAGCACAAGCGGCTTTGTCAGGTCAAGGCCAACCACAAGCCGATGATCAAACGTCAGCCCGTTGCCGCCCGGAAGCGCGCCGGCCACCGGCGGTGGCTTGGCATCGACGAGGATGCGCTCAACGACCGGCAGGTAGGGTGGGATTTTTGCAAGATCGCCCGCGTCCGCAATGGCCAGCGCTTTCATGATGCGCACCCGGCCCATGGCAGCGACTTCGGCGCACCGCTCCGGCGTTTCCTTGCCGTGAAGCTGCAGAACATCCGGCCGAAACGTCTCGCAAACCTGCCTGACAAGATCATCATCGGGATCAACGAGCAAAGCCACGACCTCGACGCGCCCGCACACCTTGCCTGTCAGAACCGATGCCAGGGCGATCGAAATGTTGCGTGGCGATCTTGGATAGAACACAAGCCCAACCGCGCTCGCGCCCGCCACAATGGCAGCTTCGAGCGAGGCGAGCGTATTGATGCCGCAGATTTTGACGTAGCGGTGGATCATGGCGAGCGCTTAGCATGGATGAGGCGCCATGCGCGACCTGCGAGACACCAAACCGCATCCGAATGCGATTGCCGGACAAGAATTTCACTCATCAGGTTTGATTTTCTGATCCGCCCTCGCTAGCGTGCCGATCCCTTCCGATGGTGCGCCGCGAAATGATGCGCGCAGGAAGGACACCGGGAGTTCGTGACGATGAAAATCCTCGTGCCCGTCAAGCGGGTCGTTGATTACAATGTGAAGGTCAGGGTCAAGGCGGACGGGTCAGGCGTCGAACTCGCCAACGTCAAGATGTCGATGAATCCCTTTGATGAAATTGCTGTCGAAGAGGCGATTCGCCTGAAGGAAAAGGGCGTTGCGACCGGCGACATCGTCGCTGTTTCCATCGGTCCTGATAAGGCGGCCGAAACCATCCGCACGGCACTCGCAATGGGCGCTGATCGCGGAATCCTCGTCAAGACCGACGATCATGTCGAGCCGCTGGCTGTCGCCAAGATGTTGAAGGCCCTGATCGAGGTTGAAAAGCCTGACCTGGTCATCATGGGCAAGCAGGCCATCGATGATGATTCAAACCAGACCGGTCAGATGCTGGCTGCGCTTATGGGCTGGCCGCAGGGCACATTTGCTTCAAATGTCGCAGTGGCCGGCGGCAAGGTTGCCGTGACCCGCGAGGTGGATGGTGGCCTTCAGACCGTGGAATTGTCGTTGCCGGCGGTTGTCACGACCGACCTTCGCCTGAACGAGCCGCGCTACGCTTCGCTGCCCAACATCATGAAGGCGAAGAAGAAGCCGATTGACGAGAAAACACCTGCGGATCTGGGTGTTTCAACGGCGCCGCGCCTGAAGGTTGTCAAGACAACGGAACCTTCCAGCCGCAAGGCTGGCGTCAAGGTGGGTTCGGTTGGCGAACTGGTTCAAAAGCTGAAGAACGAAGCCGGGGTGATCTGATGGCTATTCTGCTCGTTGCCGAGCATTCCGGTTCGGCGTTGAAGGATTCGACCTGCAAGGCGCTGACAGCAGCCATCAGGATGGGTGGGGACATCCATGTCCTCGTCGCAGGCTCTGGCTGCCGTGGAGCGGCGGACGCTGCTGCGAAGCTTTCCGGTGTTTCGAAAGTGCTGGTTGCGGATGATGGCGCTCTTGCCAACCTCATGGCCGAGCCGACCGCAGCCCTGATCGTCTCGCTTGCAGGGCCTTACAGCGCCATTGTCGCGCCCTCGTCGACGACATGGAAGAACGCCATGCCGCGTGTGGCAGCGTTGCTTGACGTGATGCAGCTCTCCGACATCACAGGCGTTGTCTCGGCGGACACGTTCGAGCGCCCGATCTATGCCGGCAATGCGATCCAGACCGTAACCTCGAGCGATGCGAAGAAGGTCATCACGGTTCGCACGGCTTCGTTTCCAGCCACAGGCGAGGGCGGTTCTGCATCTGTTGAGGCCGTGGCGGTTCCCAATGGCCCTGGCGGCTCGACCTTTGTTGGCGAGGAACTGTCGAAATCGGATCGCCCTGAGCTTCAGTCAGCCAAGATCGTCGTTTCCGGTGGCCGTGCGCTTGGCTCCTCCGAGCGGTTCAAGGAAGTCATCGAGCCGCTGGCCGACATCCTCGGCGCGGCGGTTGGTGCTTCCCGCGCGGCGGTTGATGCGGGCTATGCGCCGAACGACTATCAGGTCGGCCAGACCGGCAAGGTCGTGGCGCCAGACCTTTATGTTGCCATCGGCATCTCTGGTGCGATCCAGCATCTCGCGGGTATGAAGGACTCCAAGGTGATCGTTGCGATCAACAAGGACGAGGAAGCTCCGATCTTTCAGGTCGCGGACTATGGTCTCGTCGGGGACCTGTTTGCGATGGTTCCCGAGCTCCGCGCTGAGCTCGCAAAGGCAAAGTAGCGCGCAAGGCATCAGGCCTTGCACGAATGAGATGACGCAGGCCTCAGTGCCTGAAGGGACGGGCAGGAATGGCTTTCGAGATCAGAAAGGTCGGCATCATCGGTGCTGGCCAGATGGGCAACGGGATCGCGCACGTCGCCGCTCTCGCCGGCTACGATGTTATATTGTCGGATCAGGCGCTCGAGCGCGCGCAGGGCGCGGTTGCGACCATCAACGGAAATCTCCAGCGCCAGGTCCAGAAGGGCACGATCACGGAAGAGGCTCGCAAGACCGCGCTGGCGCGCATTGTGCCGGTCGAGGGTGTCGAAGCGTTCGGTGATGTTGATATCGTTATTGAGTCTGCGGTCGAAAACGAGGAGCTGAAGCGCAAGATTTTTGCGTCTTTGCGCGGCATCGCAAAGCCCGACGCCATTCTCTCGACCAACACCTCGTCGATCCCGATCACAAGGCTTGCAGCAGCAACAGCGCGCCCGGGCCGCTTTATCGGCATTCATTTCATGAATCCGGTTCCGCTGATGCCGCTGGTTGAGCTCATTCGCGGCATTGCAACGGATGACGACACGTTCGAGACAGCGCGCGCGTTTGTGCAGAACCTGAAGAAGACAGTGGCTGTGTCGGAGGATTTCCCGGCCTTTATTGTCAACCGCATTCTGCTGCCGATGATCAACGAGGCGATCTACACGCTCTATGAGGGCGTTGGGACGGTCGAAGCGATTGATACGGCCATGAAGCTTGGCGCGAACCACCCCATGGGTCCGCTGCAGCTTGCCGATTTCATTGGGCTCGATACCTGCCTTGCGATCATGCAGGTTCTGCATGAGGGGCTGGCGGACTCAAAGTACCGTCCGTGCCCGCTGCTCGCGAAATACGTCGAGGCGGGATGGCTTGGCCGCAAGACCAATCGCGGCTTCTATGATTATCGTGGCGAGAAGCCGGTCCCGACCCGCTAGCGGATCGAGACCAGCTTTTTCGTTCGGCCTACGCCGCCTTTTTCAGGATCTGATAGGCGGGCAGCGTCAAGAACTCCGAGAATGTCGGAGCCATTGAGAGCGACCGGAACAGGGTGATCGCCTCCGGAAAGCGCATGGCGTCGTAGGTGGCCGAGCCAAGCGTTGCACGAAGCTTGTCCATCTCATCGCGCAGGCAATCCAGGAACAGCGCGGTCGTCACACGGCGACCATCCGCCAGTGTCGCTTCGTGCGCGAGCTGCTGCCAGATCTGGGCGCGGCTGATCTCGGCAGTCGCTGCATCTTCCATCAGGTTGTAGAGCGGAACCGCACCGCGCCCGCGCAGCCACGCCTCGGTGTACTGAACGCCAACGCGGATGTTCTCGCGGAGCCCTGCCTCGGTGCGGGCACCCTCATGAACCTTCAGAAGGTCACCGCGACCGACATTGACGTCCTCGCGCATTTTGCCGAGCTGGTTTGCGGTCGGCATCATGCGGTTGAAGACTTCCATGGCCACCGGAACGAGATCGGGGTGCGCAACCCATGTCCCGTCATGGCCATCGCCGGCCTCGCGCTCCTTGTCGGCCTTCACCTTGGCAAAAGCGGCATCATTCGCCGGCTTGTCGTTCTTGATCGGGATCTGGGCCGCCATGCCGCCCATCGCGAACGCGCCACGACGGTGGCAGGTCTTGATCAGGAGCAGCGAATAGGCGCGCAGGAAGTCCTTGCCCATCACAACCTGGCTGCGGTCCGGCATCAGGAAGTGGGGGTTCTTCGCGGTCTTCTTGATGAACGAGAAGATGTAGTCCCAGCGTCCGCAGTTGAGGCCCGCCATGTGATCCTTCAGCTCAAACAGGATCTCGTCCATTTCGAAGGCGGCCGGCAAGGTCTCGATCAAGACGGTGACCTTGATCGTGCCGACCGGCAGACCAAGCGCCTTCTGCGCCTCAACGAACACATCGTTCCAGAGACGGGCCTCGAGATGGCTCTCGAGCTTGGGGAGGTAGAAATAGGGACCGGATCCTTGCGCAAGCTGGGCCTTGGCGTTGTGGAAGAAGTAGAGCCCGAAGTCGAAGATGCCTCCGGCGATCGGTGCGCCATCGACGAGCACATGCTCTTCCATCAAATGCCAGCCACGCGGGCGAATGATCAAAACGGCTGGCTTGTCGGAGAGCTTGTAGGCCTTGCCGCTGGTGGGGTCGACGTAGTCGAGCTTGCCCTGCCAGCGATCCTTCAGGTTCAGCTGGCCTTCGATCTGGTTGGACCAGGTCGGCGAGTTCGCGTCCTC
>JAIYEB010000247.1 GCA_027487195.1 Hyphomicrobiales bacterium
CCTGACGCGGGCACGGCGCTGCCGCTGATCCGCTGCCCGACGCTCGTGTTGGTCGGTCGCCAGGACCAGTGGAGCCCGCTCGCGCAGCATGAAACGATCGTCGCACGCATCCCGGGCGCCCAGCTCGCGGTGATCGAGGATTCGGGCCACATGTCGACGGTCGAAAACGCGCCGGCAGTGAGCGACGCCCTCAGACGCTTCATCGGCCTCGTGCCGGGCGATACGCTTCCAGCGGTGCCGTTGTTTGACCGCGCGCGGCAACTGCGCGGCTACCGCCTCAACAAGATGGCGATGGCGCTGACAAAGCCAGCCGAGCGCGACGCCTACTGCGCTGACGAGGACGCCTTCCTCGCGCGCTTCGGCCTTGACGCTGAAGAGATCTCGGCGGTCAAGGCACGTGACTGGAGCGAGATGATCAGGCTTGGCGGCAACGTGTTCTACATTCTGAAGCTCGCGGCGATTACGCCGGCGAAGATGACCGAGATCGGCGCGCGCCAGGTCGGCATCGACCACGATATCTTCCTGCGCGAGCGGCTGGGGAAACGATAATGGCACGGCTTATTGGAGGCCTTGGGACCTCGCATGTTCCCTCGATCGGCATGGCGATGGACCGTGGCCTGACCGAAGCGCCCGACTGGAAGCCGCTGTTCGACGGCTACATGCCCGCGCAGCGCTGGGTCCGCGAGCAGCGCCCTGACGTCGCCGTCGTGGTGTTCAACGATCACGGCAACTCCTTCTTCCTCGACAAGGTGCCGACCTTCGCGGTCGGCTGCGCCGCGACCTACGCCCCGATCGACGAGGGCTTCGGCAAGCCTGCGCTTCCGGACTTCGACGGCCACCAGGACCTGTCCTGGCATCTTGTCGACACCATGATCGAGCAGCGGTTCGACCCGATGATCTGTCAGGAGATCGAGGTCGACCACGGGATCCAGGTCCCGATGCGTCTGTTCTTCGGCGAGCCCGGCGCGCGCTGGCCGGTGCGCGTCGTGCCGATCTTCGTCAACTGCATCCAGTACCCGATCCCGCTACCGGCGCGCTGCTACGAGCTCGGTCGCGTCCTGCGGCAGGCGATCGAGAGCTTCCCCTCCGACGAGCGCGTCGTTGTCCTTGGGACCGGCGGCCTGTCGCATCAGCTCCAGGGCTCGCGCGCGGGCTTCGTCAATCCGCAGGCCGACCGTGCCTTCCTCGAGGACATCGCGCAGCGCCCGGACGAGCTCGCGGGCTGGTCGCGCGAGCGCTACGTCGAGACCTTCGGCTCAGAAGGTGCCGAACTGATCATGTGGCTCGTCATGCGCGGTGCGCTCGATGAGCGCGTCATCACCCGCTACAGCCACTACTTCGTCCCCGCCTCCATGACCGGTGCGGGGATGATCGTGCTCGAGAACGCTTCCTAAACCCCGGGGTATGCGGAGCGCCGCCTCCCGCAAACCCTTCCCGAACGACCAACGCGAGAAAGACCGTACCATGTCGACCCTTCGTCCCTTCCGCGCCGATCACGTCGGCAGCCTCCTGCGCAGCGCCCCCGTTTCCGAGGCCCGCCGCGCGCTCGCCGCCGGCACGATCAACGCCGCGGCCCTCGAGGCGATCGAGAACACCGAGATTGAGGCGCTGGTGCGCCGCCAGGAGGCAATCGGCCTGTCATCGGTCACGGACGGCGAGTTCCGCCGAGCCTTCTGGCACTTTGACTTCCTTGAGCAGCTCGACGGCGTGATCTCCGTGCAGGCTGACAGCGGCATGAACTTCAAGGGCAACGTCGGGATCGCCAAGTCCCTCTGGATCAATGGACGTGTCGGCTATTCAAGCCATCCGATGGTCAAGCACTTCAGCTTCCTGAAGTCGGTTGCCAAGGGCACGCCGAAGATGACCATCCCCGGCCCGTCGATGCTGCATTACCGCGGCGGCCGGAAGATGATGAACCCGGGCATCTACAATGACATGGCCGAGTTCTACGACGACGTCGGCGGTGCCTATGCCAAGGCCGTCGCTGATTTTTACGGTGCCGGCTGCCGCTACCTCCAGCTCGACGACATCTCGTTCGCCTATCTGTGCGATCCCGATCAGCGGGCGATGCTCGCCGCGCGCGGCGATGATCCGGCCAAGCAGCCCGACATCTACGCAGGGATGGTGCGCAAGGCGCTGGCCGACAAGCCGGCCGACCTGCTGATCACCATGCACCTGTGCCGTGGCAACTTCCGCTCGACCTTCATCGCCAGCGGCGGCTACGAGCCGGTCGCAGAGGTGCTCTTCAACACCATGCCGGTCGATGGCTACTTCATGGAATGGGACACGGAACGGGCCGGCGGCTTCGAACCGCTGCGCTTCCTGCCCAAGGGCAAGACTGTGGTCCTGGGCCTGGTCACTTCGAAGACCGGGACCCTCGAAAACGCTGACGACATTCGCCGGCGGATCGACGAGGCCGCGAAGTTCATCCCCCTCGACCAGCTCTGCCTGTCGCCGCAGTGCGGCTTTGCCTCGACCCAGGAAGGTAACACGCTGGCCGAAGACGAGCAGTGGAAGAAGCTCGAGATGATCGTGAAGATCAGCCACGAGGTCTGGGGCACCGCGGCCTGACGCCGCCTGAAACCACGGCCGGCCAATGCCGGCCGTGGTCTCGCGGGGCTCAGCCGTCGGCGACGATCGAGTTCGCCCGGATGACGGGGCCCCAACGGTCCATCTCGGCTCTGACGTGGCGCAACAGCCCCTCAGGGTCGGAACCGACGATTTCGTTGGAAGTGTCTGCCATCAGGCGGACGATATCCGGCTCCGCCAGCGCCCAACGCGCATCGGCCGAGATCTGTTCCACGATCGCGCGCGGGGTGCGGGCCGGCGCGGACAGCGCAAACCACGAATTTGCCGGAAAGCCGGCAATGCCGAGTTCGCTCATGGTCGGAATATCTGGTGCCTGCGGCGAGCGCTGCGCCGACGTGACCGCGAGCGCGCGCACCTGACCGCCGCGCCACTGCGACAGGGTGGTGCCGATCGAGTTGAACATGAAGTCAAGGCGGCCACCCATGATATCGGTCAGCGCGGGCGCTGATCCGCGATAGGGCACATGGGTGAAGCGCACCCCGGAGTTCGCAGCCAGAAGGGCCGCGAGCAGGTGGAGCGAAGAGCCCGCGCCCGAGGAGCCGAAGGTCACCGTTTCCGGGTTGGCCCGGGCATGGGTGATCAGGTCCTGGATCGAGCGGAACCGCGAGTTCGGTCCTACGATGACGAAGCTCGGAACGTTCGCGAGGTGGCTGATGTGGGCGAAGTCGTCGATCGGATTGAACGGCACCGAGCGATACAGGAAGCCGTTCACCGCGGTCGCGAATGACGACAGCAACAGTGTGTAGCCGTCCGGATCGGAATTCTTCACCACCTCGGTCCCGATGTTCGAGCCGGCACCGGCGCGGTTATCGATGATGACCTGGCGAGACCAGCGCTGAGAGAGCTTCTCGGCGACCGGGCGGGCGATGGAATCAGGTGCGCCACCCGCGCCAAAAGGCACGACGAGGCGCACGTTTCGGACAGGCCAAGCGGCCCCTTGGGCACGCGCGAGGCCCGGCGCGGCAAGGCCCGCGGCTGACAGCGCCATGACCTGGCCAAAGCGGCGGCGATTAAGCTTGATCGGCATTTCTACTCCTCTGGTTCGTCTCTTGATTATTGTTCGTCTCTTGATCGTCGGACGCGCTTATCATGTAGCGCGCCCCGTCGGCTGGTCCAGTGCTTGGGCGGCCCTCGCCTCTCGGAAACAAGAGGCCGAAGGACGCCCGCTCAAGCGCTGCCAGATAGACTTCTGCGGATTTCGTAAGCGGCAGCACCCGATGTTGGCGCGGCCAGGACTGGCGGCATTGATCTCGTCTTGACGAAGAAATCACCGCTCGCTTCCGGCTTGTTGGTCAAGGGTTCGACATGGCCCAGATGGGCAAGAGCCAGGATGGAGCCTCGAGCCATTTCACCACTCACTGTCTCTCAATATTGGCGCGGGTGATCACATCGCCCCA
>JAIYEB010000242.1 GCA_027487195.1 Hyphomicrobiales bacterium
ATCTTGATCACCATCTGGCCGGGCGTGACCGACTTCAGAACTTCCTGACCAATGGCTCGCGCACGCACCCGGTCGACAAACGACTTGACCACATCCAGCGCGACGTCGGCCTCAAGCAATGCGCGGCGAACTTCGCGCATGGCGTCGTTGACGTCACTCTCGGAGAGTGCGCCGCGCCCTTTCAGCTTGTCGAGGATACCAGCCAGCCGGCCGGATAGCCCATCGAACATGTGTTTCGCTTCCTTTGGTCAGTCCCCGGCGCTCAAAGCACAAGCGCACCCGAGGGCGCAACGCGCTGTCGGGTGTTGACCTCCGGGCTCACGGGCCCAGGCGGTTGCTCGCGATCAAACGATCGGGATTGACGGGGTGTCTAGTCGAAATGCCCGCGCGGGTCAACGAATGGGAGAAAGGGCTGTTGCTGCCGGGTTCAAGCGGTGCCTTGATGAAACGGAGCGCACTGAACCGCATGCGCAAAATTCTGCCCTCTTCCCACATCCGCCTCAATCGCATAACGGTCTGCCATGGCTCGCGTGCACGTCGACGTTTCCGATCTGTTTGACCACTTCCTCGCCTTCGGGAATGTCACGGGAATCCAGCGTGTCAGCGTCGAACTGGCGCGCCGTGTGACGGAAGTCTCAGATGAAGCGCGGGTGATAGCGTTCACGCATGCTTTGGGTCGCCCGATTGAGTTGCCGCGCGGGTCGCTGTTTGGTCAGCATGATGTGCGCGATGCGCTGACGGCAGGCGACCCCCTTGTGCTTGTCCGTGACGGGCCAGACCCGGCGCGCAGGCCCTGGATCCAGCGCGCCTTTCCGGCCCTTCGTCCTCCCCTGGTGTTTGTGCGCGCAACGGCGCTGCGGATGGCCAATGCTCTGAGCGCTGCAACGATTCCCGAGGGCATTACGCCGGCAGAACTTGAAGCCGGCGACATCGTGATTGTTCCCGGCGCCATATGGGGGCAGCGCGCCTACATCAAGCGCCTGGAGGCATTGGCCAAACGCGGCGTCAGGGTCCATGTCGTGATCCACGATCTGATCCTGATCAAGTATCCCGAACTCAGTGATCCTGTAACGTGCCGGCTTTATCGCCGCTTCTTCGACGATGTTTCACGCTTTGCAGCCGGCCTGATCTGCATTTCCCAGAGCACCCGCCGCGATGTTGAGGAGCATCTGGCAAGCCTTGGCCGCAGCGGCGTCAGGATCGACATGATGCCTCTGGCGCATGAGTTTCTCGGCACTGTACCGGACGAGCTCAAGAGCCCGCGCAACCCGCTCCTGGCTGGTCTTGAAGGAAGCCGCTTTGCCCTGATCGTCGGCACAGTCGAAGTTCGAAAGAACCATCTCCGCCTTGCACAGGCGTGGCAGTCCTTGATGCGCGAACAACCTGATCGCACACCCACGCTGGTCATTGCGGGCAAGCTCGGCTGGAAGATTCCTGCTTTCAAGGCCCTTATGGAGGAGACAGGCTGGCTTGGCGGCAAGATCCTTCATGTCGACAATGCCAGCGATGTTGATCTCGCCTGGCTCTATCGCAACTCAATGTTTTCGGCTTTTCCCTCGACCTATGAGGGATGGGGTCTGCCGGTCGGCGAAAGCGCGTGGTTTGGCCGCCCCTGCGTGACGTCAAACGTCTCTTCGCTGCCTGAAGTGCTGGGTGATGCCAGCATTCTGTGTGATCCCCTAAGCGTTGAGTCGATTGCGGATGCCATCCGACCGCTCATTGCGGATGATCAGGCGCTTGAGGTTGCAACTGCACGTGTGCGTGCGATGAAGCTTCGAACCTGGCGCGATGTCGCCGAGCGTCTGGTGGCAGATCTCAGTCGATAGGCCTCAGCGAATGACGCCGAGGTCCTTGCCGACGGACTGGAACACCGAAAGGCCCTTTTCGATGTGCTGCGGCCCATGGGCTGCTGACAGCGAGAACCGGAGCACGGTGTCCTTGCCGGGCGTTGCCGGCGGGATCAGGATGTTGACGTAAACGCCACGGCGCAGAAGTTCGCGCCAGAACTCAAAGCCCGTGCGCGCATGCGGCAGGCGCACACCGCCAACCGGGCAGGCTTCGGCTGTCATGCGATAGCCCATCGTCGCCAGTTCGGAATGGAAGGTGCGGGCGTTGGCCCAGACCTTCTGGCGCAAATCAGCGCCGTTTCGAATAAGGCCCATTGCCGTCTGCGCTGACGCAATGATCGTTGGCGGCAGCGACGCAGTGAAGAGATAAGGGCGCGCCATCATCCGCAACGCCCTGAGCTGTGGATGGCGGGTGACAGAGTATCCACCAATCACGCCAACGCTTTTCGAGAAGGTACCGACAATGACGTCGACCTCATGCTCGACGCCCAGTTCCTCGCAAAGCCCGCGACCCTCAGCCCCGTAGAGGCCGAACGAGTGCGCTTCGTCCACAACGATGAGCGCATTGTGCTTGTGCGCCACCTTGAGGAGCGGCTTCAGATCGCACAGATCGCCCCAGACCGAATAAAGCCCCTCGACGATCACGACCGTGCGCGAGCCGGGGATATCAGATGTGCGCAGCAGGCGGTCGAGGTCAGCTGCATTGTTGTGCTCGAACGTCGCGATCTTGCCCTTGGACAAACGGCAGGCATCGAACAGCGAGGCATGGCAATGCGCATCCAGCAGGACCGCGCAGCCTTCCTTCACAAGCGCTGACACAACCGAGAGGTTGGCCATAAAGCCCGTGGAATAAACCACCGCGTCTGCCGCGCCATACCAATCGCGCAAATAGGTCTCGAGGCGGTTGTGAAGCGCCTGATTGCCACCGGCAACGCGCGAGGCTGTCGATCCGGTGCCGTACTTCTTCACGGTCTCGGTTGCAGCCGCAATGCAATCGGGGTGAAAGTTGAGGCCCAGATAGGAATTGGTGCCAAACAACGTTGTGTGGTTGCCCGAAATGATCGCTTCAACCGGCGACAGCATCTCATCGACAACGACGGAGAACGGGTTCTCTTCGATGCCTGCTGTGCGCTCGTACAGCCCGAGGAAGGCAGCTGCGCGATGCAGAATCCCGTCCTGCGGCTCCACTGCGGTGGCGCCGGGCAAGCTGGTATCGATCCGAACATCTGTCACGTTCTGAATCTCAATCTGCGCGTCTTCGCTCATGCGAACCCTGCGTTCGGAAAGGTCGAAACTGCTCCCTGACACGATGCGGCGC
>JAIYEB010000419.1 GCA_027487195.1 Hyphomicrobiales bacterium
CCCAGCGCAACGGCGGTCAAAAGGCCGTTGCCGGAGAGATAGCCAGACGCTGCAGGGCCTGAAACGCCTGCAGCGGCCCCACCCGCAGCATAAAGGCCATGGATCGCAGATCCGTCCGGTCGCAGCACCCGGGCTCTGTCATCGACCACAAGACCGCCCTGGGTATGAAACAACGCTCCCGTGACCCTGACCGCCGCAAAGGGCGCGGTCAGGGGCATTGAGCCCGCCAAAGAGCGCCCGAACGCATCTGTGCCGCCGGTTTGCTTGAGCTGTTCAACCGTTTCCAGGCTGGCGCGCAGCGCAGCTTCCGGGAGCCCAATGCGAGCTGCGAGTTCGGCAATGCTGCCGGCATATACAATCGCACCTTGCGCCTCGGCCTGCCGGAAATCGGCAAACTGGCGTGCGATACCTGCGATGCGTTCGTCGAAAATGGTGATGGCCTGGGATTGCGGCTGTGCGACCACTTCGGCAGCGGCTTCGGAGTATCCAAGCGCCTCATTATGAAAGCGCTGGCCCAGGCGGTTCACCTGAAAACCACCTTCTGACACGGTCGCCCATGTGATCAGGATCCCGTGAGGATGGGCGACGGACCCATGCCCCTGATGGCCGGAGAGAAAGGCTGTCGCGGCACCTAGCGCGCGGGCAAATCCAAGTGCAGTCCCATCATTGCCGGAATGCCCGAACCAGAGCGCATCCCTCAGCGTCGGGATATGCTGGCGAACCAGATCCGGATTGCCGCCATACCCGTTCGACGCGAGAATGACCGCTCCAGCGCCAAGCGCCTCGCGCGCGCCATCCGGGCGCGAATAGCCGACACCGACAATGCTGCCGGCGCTTTGATAGAGCGTATCCACAAGCGCATTGGTCAGGATCGGGATCCCCTCGGCTTCAACAGCTGCACGCAACCGGTCAACAAGCGCGCGCCCGCTGCGTTCAGGCAGCCCATGCATCCGATAGGCCGAATGGCCGGGGTAGTTGAAGTCATCGATCACATCGAACAAAAATCCATGGCGATCTGCGAGCCACTCAAGCGCTGGCCCGACGGCATTCACAACGGTCCGGATTGCATCTGCATCAACGCTTCCCCCCGCCTTTTTCGAGATATCAGCTGCGAACGCGGCGTGCGTGTCGCTGATGCCCTTGTTGGCCTGAAAGCGGGTCTGAGCGGCTGGTATCAGCCCGGCCGACAGCGCCGTGGAGCCGGACGGCACCGCGTCACGCTCAAGCACAACAACGTCCCGGCCACGCTCATGCGCAAAAAGCGCTGCCACAAGCCCCGCAGCTCCTGCCCCGACAATTGCAACATCCGTCGAGGCTTCAAAGGACGGAGCGTCGAGAACCTTTTGGCTCATGACGCCGACACACGCTCCAAGACCTGAGCGATGGTGGCGACCTCTGCCACTGGCTTCAGCGCTTCGATGGCGGCCTCGTGAATGGCAGGCGAGAAGGCCGCACAGCCATCCGACAGCACTGTCACTGGAATGTCGCGCACATGCGCATCGCGAACCGTGGAAGACACGCCACCATTGGTCACGATGCCGCCGGCAATCAGGCGTTCGATCCCGGTCTTACGCAGGAGCCACTCGAGCCGTGTCTGGTAGAACGCCGAGTATGCGACCTTCTCGACCTTGAGATCGACCGGCTTCAGTTCATCAAGCACATCCTGCCCCCAACTCCCGGGCGCGAAGTCGCCTGCCCTCAAGAAGGGGCGGAGGTCCTTGAGATGCGGCGCAATCAGCGGCTCACCTCCCCGCCCGGCCACCAGCGTGAACTGGGTCGCGATCACAAGCCCGCCAGCTGCCTGAACAGCTCGGGCGAGATCCTTCAGCCGCGCAGGCAATGCAGCAATTGCAGCAGCACCTGCCCCGCCACGCGCATAGGCCCCATTGGGGTGGATAAAATCATTCTGCAGGTCGACCAGGATGAGGCCGGTGCGTCGCATATCAAAGGTGCGTTCCATCAAGCCCTCGCCAAAAGGAGATTTCCGAGGCTATCGACGGTCGCGACCAGACCAGGATCAACCACGATGGTCGCATCATTCTGTTCGAGGATGGCCGGGCCCGCGATCTCGGCCCCGACCGGCAGATTGAGCCGGGCATAAACTGGCGTGTCATGCCACGCGCCGGCAAACCAGACCGGGCGACGGCCACGCTTTGCAGACAGCACAGTTGCATCCTGATCGGGAGCAAGCGCGGTCAGATCAAACGGCGGGCGCCGGCCAATGGCTGCAGTCCTGAGATTGACGATCCGCACGGGAATGCCCGGCAACAAACGGGAGAAAGCCCGGCCATAGGCGGCTTCAAAAGAGGAGGTGACGATCTCGGCGGTAATGCCCGTGCCGCTCGCCCCAAGTCCAACGGGGAGCGGCACGCCAACGGTGTGGGTCTGGCCGAGATAGTGCATGTCGAGTTCATAAACGACATCGAGCCCGATACGCTCAAGGCCCGACGCTTCAACGACGGCCTTGGCCGCGCGCCCTGCTGCTGTCATGCGCTGCTCGAGCAAGGCGACATCAAGTCCCTCAAGCATCA
>JAIYEB010000020.1 GCA_027487195.1 Hyphomicrobiales bacterium
CCCTACTGGCTTTGGATGTCGGCGATGCTGGTTCCATTTACCCTCATGCTTGTGGCCAAGGGGATGCTGGACGCTGCTGACCGAGCCTGGACTGCCGTCCTGCTCAGCATCGTGGTGCTCGGATGCCATATCCTGTTCAACTGGCTTCTGATCGATGGTCATCTCGGTTCTCCCGCGCTTGGCCTGACGGGGGCAGGGATTGCCAGTTTCCTGTCGCAAACGGTCGGCGCTGTGGTGTTCTGGAGCTATGTGCTTTTCGCGCGCCCGCTTCGAATCTGGTGGCAAAGCCCCGGCCTGACGCGCCCTGAGTTCATCGAGCAATGGCGCGAGGCGGTGCCAATGACGATCCAGTATTTCATGGAGGGCGGCGCCGTTGCGATTGCCGGTGTGTTGATCGGATATTTCGGCACGATCGCCCTTGCCGGAAACCAGATTGCGCTCTCCGTTGGCGTGACAGTCTACATGCTTCCCCTCGGTGTTGCGGGGGCCGTCACCATTCGTGTGGCGCAGGCTATTGGAGCCACCGAGAACTCCCGCGTGTCAGCCATCGGCACTGCCGGCCTGGCAATTGTCGTGGTGTGGATGGGCATGTTCGCGTTGATGTTTCTTGTCGCGGGCGAGGCGATTGCGCGACTGTTCGTCGATGATCCGGCCATTATCGCAGCCGCTGCCGGCATCTTCTTCATCTTCGGGCTGACCCAGCTTGTAGACGGGGTTCAGAGTGTGAGCCTTGGCGCGCTGCGCGGCATGCTCGACAATGCGTGGCCCATGAATATGTCGCTGGTTGCCTACTGGCTGATAGCATTGCCCATGGCATGGGTGATGGGATTTCCCCTGGGCCTTGGCGCGCCCGGGGTCTGGTCCGGCTTTGGAATTGGGCTGTTGGTCGCGGCCATTGCGCTTTTGCTCAGATTCAGGAGCCAGGCGAAGAAGATTTCTGCTGTCTAAAGGCACCATCTCGAAAGTACTTTCGAGTCTTGCCGGGGGTGCACGCATACAGGCTACTCTTTTGCAGGCCATAGCGATTTCAGGCCGCACAACCCGTTGCCATGCAACGCTCCTTGGCTACACTCATCGCGACGGGCACGCGAAAAATGACGTCCCAACCGAAGAGAGTTGCCGATGCCGACACGTTTTGGAGCCGCCATTGCAGGCGGCGTGTTTTTGATCATGGCAGGCTTGCCGGCCCTGGCGCAGGCCCCGGCCGCACCCGCCGCACCCGCCGCACCCGCCGCTGCAGCGGCAACTCCTGCACCGCCAGCGATCCCCGCAGCGCAGCTTGGTGGCCTGGTGGCCCAGACCTGCGGTGGCTGCCATGGCGCTGACTACAAAGGTGTTGGCGGGATGCCGACGCTGCGCGGTCGGGATGCTGCCGAACTGATCGTTGCGATGAATGAGTTTCGGGCCAATCAGCGCTACTCAACAGTGATGGGCCGGCTGTCGCGCGGGCTTACCGAAGCTGAGATTTCGGCCGTTTCCACCTATCTCGCTGCATTGCGCTAAGGAGCCCGTGACATGAGCAAGCTTTCTCGTCGCGATACGTTGGTTCTTGGTGCCGGTCTGGCGCTTGGCGCCCCGACGCTTGCCCGTGCGCAGGCTGCGGCCCCGCGGGTTGTCGTCATTGGCGGTGGATGGGGTGGCGCAACCGCAGCCAAGCAATTGAAGATCATCGATCCGCGGATCGATGTGACCATGGTGGAGCCGAAAGAGGCTTTCGTCACGTGCCCTTATTCGAACCTGGTTCTGGCCGGCAAGCGTGAACTTGCCTCGATCACCTTCAACTATCGCGCGCTGACGGAGGTCTTCGGTGTGCGGCATGTGCGCGCCATGGCAACCGCCATCGACGCCGGTGCACGAACTGTCACGCTGTCGAACGGCACTTCGCTTTCCTATGACCGACTGATCGTTTCGCCCGGCATTTCGATCAACTGGGGCAGCATCGAGGGGTATGTGGAAGCTGCCGCCGAACGGATGCCGCATGCCTGGGAGCCCGGTGCGCAGACCACCCTGCTGCGCCGTCAACTCGAAGCCATGCCGGACGGCGGCACGTTCGTGTTGTCAGCGCCGCCAAACCCGTTCCGTTGCCCGCCCGGACCCTATGAGCGCGTTTCGATGATCGCGGACTATTTCAAGCGCACCAAGCCGCGCGCGAAGATCGTGATCATGGACGCCAAGGAAACCTTCTCGAAGCAGGGCCTGTTCACGCAAGGGTGGAATCTCCTCTACCCAGGCATGATTGAATGGCGCGGCCGCCAGGCCGACGGGACTGTCTCGCGGGTTGATCCCGCGGCCATGGAGGTCGAGACGGAACTCGGCACCAAGGTGAAGGCTGATGTGTTCAACATTGTGCCACCGCAGCGCGCGGCGCGCATCGCGCTCGACGCCGGGCTTGCGAACAACTCCGGCTGGTGCCCGATCAACGCTTCGACAATGGAATCGACGCTGCGTCCGGGCGTCCATGTGGTGGGTGACGCGACCATTGCGGGTGGACTGCCAAAGTCCGGTTTCGCCGCCTACAGCCAGGCCAAGCTTGCGGCAACGGCCGTCGCGGCAGCCCTGAGCGGTCGCACACCCGTGCTCCCGCCGGTTCTGGTCAACACCTGCTACAGCCATGTCGGCACGGACTATGGCATCTCCGTTGCCCATGTCGTGCGCCCGCAAGGCAATCTGTTTGTTGAGGTTCAGGGCTCCGGCGGCGTTTCAGCGGCCAATGATCCCGAGGCCCGCAGGCGCGAGTCTGTCTACGCTGATGGTTGGTATGACGCGATTACGGAAGCGATCTGGGGTGCGACGCGGGCATGATGCCCCAGCCCATGGAACCTGGCTGATTGAGCCACCGCCAACAATGATCGGCCCGGGCAACACCCGGGCCGTTCTGTTTTCGGCACCAAGCCTCAGCCCGTAGCGCGCAGCCGCTGGAAACCTTCATCAAGATCACGCTTGAGGTCGTCCATATCCTCAAGTCCGATCTGGAAACGCAGAGCTGGCCCTTCGGGCTTCCATTGCGTGACAGTGCGATAGCTCGCGCAGTCGAACGGTGTCACGAGGCTCTCGAAACCAGCCCAGGAAAAGCCCATGCCGAAGAGCTTCAGGCCATCGAGCATTGCGGCAACCGCGGCTTTCGATGCTGGTTTGAGGATGATGGAGAACAGCCCGGAAGAGCCGAGGAAATCGCGCTTCCAGATCTCGTGGCCCGGGCAGTCCGGGAAGGCCGGGTGCAGGATGCGGGAAACCTCCGGGCGCGACTGAAACCAGTGCGCCATATCGAGTGCGCGCTTTTCAGCCTCGCGCAGTCTCAAGGGCATGGTCCGCAACCCACGCATGGCAAGAAACGCGTCTTCGGGACCGGGTGGGATGGCCCACATGTCGAAGGTCTGGCGCAGCGCGGGAAACGTCGCCGCATTGGCCGAAATGAGGCCAAGCAGCAGGTCGGAATGCCCGCCGAGGTACTTGGTGCCAGCTTCGATCGCCACATCCACGCCGCGCTCATGGGGCGGAAACAGGATCGGCGTCGCCCATGTGTTGTCGAGGAGCGAGATGGCCCCGTGCCGGCGCGCAAGACTTGCGATTCCCGGCACATCACAGACCTCAAAGCTCTGCGAGCCAGGGGCCTCGAGGAAAACGACGCTGGTGTTGGGTCTGAACAGTCGCTCGATTGCCTCAAGCGGGGCGAGCGGATCGAAGTATTCGATCTCAACACCATACTTCTTTAGGATGCCCTCGCAGAAGTTGCGCGCCGGACGATAGATGCTGTCGACGACCAGGACATGGTCGCCAGCCTTGGTGAAAGCCTGCAGCGCAAGGCCAATAGCGGCCAGACCCGAAGGGGCAAGCACGGTTCCTGCGGCACCTGAGATCTGTGTCCATGCCTCCTCAAGGGCACGTACGGTTGGCGTGCCTTTTGTTGCATAAACATAGGATTGCTTGCCACTTTGAAGCTTCTCGACGGTTTCGAACAATACTGTCGAGCCGCGCACGATAGGCGTGTTGATGAAACCATGGTTGGCATGCGGGTCGCGCCCGGCAAGAACACATTGCGTGTCGAGGCCATAACGCTCCAGATCGTTTTCAGGCTTCATTTCAACGTTACTCCTGACATTCGACTTTCGTCGCGTACGTGGGTTTTCTTATCGACTTCATCAGCATTCGTGAAATGATTGACGCTGACGAAAGATCGATTGGCATGTCGGGGGACATGTTTGAACGATTGGCAGGAAGGGCTCCCAACCGAGCGTCTCTTGTTGATCGGTTCATTCGCCCCGTGTGCGAGCATCGACCATCCACCGTCAAGGCTCATTGGGGGAGCAACACATCTATGACACTGAGAATCGCAACATTTGCGACGGCGGCCATCCTTGGTCTTGCTGTCGCCCAACCGGCCTCGGCCCAGACACTGCGCGAGATCACCACGCGTGGCCAACTCGTCTGTGGCGTCAGCCAGGGCCTCGCCGGGTTCTCGAACCCGGATGCTCAAGGTCGCTGGACCGGGCTTGACGTCGACGTCTGCCGCGCCATCGCCGCTGCCATCTTTGATGATCCGACCAAGGTGCGCTTCGTGCCGCTGTCGTCAGCCAACCGGTTCACGGCGCTGCAGTCACGCGAGGTCGATCTTCTCGCCCGTAACTCGACCTGGACGCTGTCGCGCGACACGCAGCTCGGCCTCGATTTCACAGGCATCAACTACTATGACGGCCAGGCCTTCATGGCCCGGCGTTCATTGCGCCTGTCATCGGCCCTTGAGCTTGGTGGCGCTTCGGTCTGCATTCAGACCGGCACGACAACCGAGTTGAACGCGGCTGACTTCTTCCGCGCCAACAATCTGCGTTTCGAACCGGTTGTGTTTGCTACCGCAGACGAAACCATCAAGGCCTATGACTCAGGCCGTTGCGACGTGTTCACCACGGACGCATCGGGCCTTTACGCCGAGCGCCTGAAGCTGTCGGCACCGAACGATCACATGGTGCTGCCGGAAATCATCTCGAAGGAGCCGCTCGGCCCGGTCGTGCGCCATGGCGACAACCAGTTCGCTGATCTGGTTCGCTGGGTGCATTTTGCCATGGTGACAGCCGAGGAAATCGGCGTGACCCAGGCAAACGTCGCAGCCAAGGCTGCGGAAATGCGCAACGCCGAAGTTCGCCGTCGCAACCCCGATCTCGCCCGTTTCGTGGGCGCTGACGGCACGTTCGGCGAAATGCTCGGTGTCACCAATGATTGGGCCGTTCGCATCATTCGCCATGTCGGCAATTATGGCGAGAGCTTCGAGCGCAATGTTGGCGAGCGCACCCCGCTCGGCATTCGCCGTGGTCTGAACAATCTCTGGACCAAGGGTGGTCTCCAGTACTCCCCGCCGATCCGCTAGCAGGGTCTGAGGACTTACGGCCGGGGTTCGTCCCCCGGCCGTTTTCATTCCTGCGCGAGGGGTTGTTTGCGATGACACTGGTGGATCAGGCGGCACGGGTTGGGCAAGCGCCTCCCAAGGTCGCGTTTTTGAATAATCCAAAGGTTCGCGGTATCTTCTGGCAGGCGCTTCTGCTGGTTTTTGTCGTGTTTATTGTCTGGGGCGCTGCGTCGAACGCCTATGAGAACCTGCGGGCGCAAAACATTGCATCGGGTTTTGGCTTTCTCGACAATCAGGCAAATTTTGCACTTTCGCAGTCGCTCATTCCCTATACCGAAACCAACTCCTATGGCCGCGCCTTTATCGTAGGCCTGCTCAACACGCTTCTTGTGGCGATCATCGGCATTGCAGCGGCCTCCGTGATCGGCTTTTTCGTTGGTCTTGCCCGGCTCGCCAAGAACGTCCTCGTGCGCCAACTCGCGACCTGGTACGTCGAGTTCATCCGCAACGTTCCGCTCGTTCTGCAACTGGTGTTCTGGTACACGGCGGTTCTTCAACCCCTGCCAAATCCGCGCGACTCGATCGCGCTGTTTGGCGGCGAAGTGTTCCTGAACAATCGTGGCGTCGTCATGCCAAAGCCGATCTTCGCTGATGCGGCGATCTGGCTTGTCGCAGCCTTTGCTGCAGCCCTCGTCATCGGCTTTATCGTGAAGCGCTGGTCGGCCCAGCGCCAGGCCGCTACCGGGCAAACCTTTCCGGTGGGCTGGACAACCCTTGGCCTGCTCATCGCGCTGCCGACAATTGCGTTTTATGCGCTTGGGCAGCCAATCTCATTCGAGCATCCACAACTCGGGCGCTTCAATCTGTCGGGCGGTCTCAGGATCATCCCTGAGTTTGTCGCCCTGCTGCTCGGCCTGGTGCTCTACACGGCAGCTTTCATTGGCGAGATCGTGCGCGCCGGCATCCAGGCTGTGCATCGCGGGCAGACCGAGGCGGCGAGTGCTCTTGGGCTCAGGTCAGGCCATACCACCCGCTTTGTTGTGATCCCCCAGGCTCTGCGCGTGATCATCCCGCCGCTGACAAGCCAGTTTCTCAATCTGACCAAGAACTCGACGCTGGCCGTCGCCATTGGCTATCCGGATCTGTTTCTTGTCACCAACACCATCAACAACCAGACCGGCCAGGCCATTGAAACCGTCGGTATGATCATGGCGACATACCTGTTCCTGTCGCTGCTCACCTCCGGGTTCATGAATTGGTACAACCAACGCGTGGCGTTGGTGGAAAGGTGAGGTGCGCGCCATGAGCGACGTTTCCGTTCGCACGCCTGCCGTTGCCTGGGTTCGCACCGAACAGGCCCCGGTTCTTGCTGCGCCATCAACGCTGGTTGGCCCGATCGCATGGGTTCGCACAAACCTGTTGGGATCGATCCCATCCACCGTGCTGACCCTGGTCTGCGCGTGGTTGCTGTTTCTTCTCATCCCGCCGATGTGGAAGTTCCTGGTCACAAGCGCGACCTACACCGGAGCGGAACGCACGGCATGCCTACCCAATCCGGGCATGTGCTACCCCTACCTTGCCGACAATTTCCAGTTCTTCATGTACGGCTTTTATCCGGTCATTGAACGCTGGCGCCCGAACTTTGCGCTCATTCTCGGCATGATCGGTGTTGTCGGCGCCTTGTGGCCGGACTTTCGCTATCGCGGCCAATTCGCGCTCTACTTCCTGCTGGTGTTCCCGATTATCGCCTTCGTCCTGCTCTATGGCGGCGCGCTTGGCCTTGCCGTTGTGCCAACCGACCAGTGGGGCGGTGTCATTGTCACGCTGGTTGTGGCGGTAACGGGCATTGTGTTCTCGCTGCCGCTCGGCATTGCGCTTGCCCTTGGACGGCGCTCGAAACTGCCTGTGGTGAAGTTCTTCTCGATCACATTCATCGAGTTCTGGCGCGGTGTGCCGTTGGTCACCGTGCTGTTCATGGCGAGCGTGATGTTGCCGTTGTTCGTGCCGCAGGCTTATTCGCCGGATAAGCTGCTGCGTGCGCTGGTGGCTGTGGCCTTGTTTGCCTCGGCCTACATGGCGGAAGTCGTTCGTGGCGGCCTGCAGGCCATTCCGAAGGGGCAGACCGAAGGCGCCCAGGCGCTTGGCATGCCATACTGGCAGACGACCGCGTTCATCATCCTGCCTCAGGCCCTGAAGCTTGTGATCCCCGGGATCGTCAACACCTTCATCGGCCTGTTCAAGGATACCTCGCTCGTCTTCATTGTCGGTCTTGTGGACTTTTTGAAAGCCGTCGACATGAGCCTGGTCAATCCCGTTTGGGCGACGCCCTGGACGCGGTACTCAGGTTACTTTTTTGCCTCTCTGTTCTATTTCCTGTGCTGCTGGGGCATGTCGCTCTATTCGCGCAACATGGAAGAACGCCTGGCCACGGGGCACAAACGTTAGGCAAATGCGCCGCTTGTGCGCGGCATGCCGCGCGCATTAGACTAAAGGTCCGACAACGGAGTTTTGAGAATGTCAGCCAGCCCGGCAAGCAAGCGTAGCCTTGATGAAACCGTGATCAACATCACGGGCATGAACAAGTGGTACGGCCAGTTTCACGTCCTGAAGGACATCAACCTGTCCGTTGCGCGCGGCGAGCGCATTGTCGTGTGCGGTCCGTCCGGATCCGGCAAGTCGACGATGATCCGCTGCATCAACCGTCTTGAGGAGCATCAGCAGGGATCGATTGTCGTTGACGGGATCGAACTGACCAACGACCTCAAGAAGATCGACGAGATCCGCCGCGAAGTCGGCATGGTGTTTCAGCACTTCAACCTGTTCCCGCATCTGACGGTTCTGGAGAATTGCACGCTTGCCCCGATCTGGGTGCGCAAGATGCCGAAGAAGGACGCCGAGGAAGTGGCGATGAAGTACCTGACCCGGGTCAAGATCCCGGAGCAGGCGAACAAGTACCCAGGCCAGCTCTCGGGTGGCCAGCAACAGCGCGTCGCCATTGCACGTGCTTTGTGCATGAACCCGAAGATCATGCTGTTTGATGAGCCAACCTCGGCTCTTGACCCTGAAATGGTCAAGGAAGTGCTCGATACCATGGTGAGCCTTGCTGACGATGGCATGACCATGATCTGCGTCACCCACGAGATGGGCTTTGCCCGTCAGGTTGCCGACCGGGTCATCTTCATGGACTACGGCCAGATCGTTGAGCAGAACACGCCGGAAGCGTTCTTCTCAAACCCGCAGCATGAACGCACGAAGCTGTTCCTGAGCCAGATCCTTCACTGATCTCACAAAGATCACGGACACGACCAACAGCCGCGCGAGGCGAAATCGCGCGGCTGTTTGCATTTAATGGCCGAGCGAGTCCCTTCGACCTTCAAGGAACCGGATGGCTGCGCCATAGGCAGCCTTTGCGCCATCCATCCGGTCGATCCGTGGCCCCCGAAGCCACGGAAGCCCTTGGGGTCAGACATCGCCAGGATGCTGAGCTCCGGCATCAATGCATATGGCTCCCGCCATTCACATCAAGCGTTGCACCCGTGATGTAGCTTGAGCGATCCGATGCCAGGA
>JAIYEB010000301.1 GCA_027487195.1 Hyphomicrobiales bacterium
ATTGCCGCGCATGCCCTCGCCAATCAGAACCGTGAGCGCCACATGCGTTCGAGCCATGGACAGAAAGCCGCGCAATGGGCCTGCAGGCGTAACGAACCCGTTTCCAAAGCCCGATCCACCATCAATGACGGCAATCGTCGCGTCTTTTGCGAGGCCATAATTCTGCATCCCATCATCCATGATGAGAATGCTGGCGCCTTCTGCCACCGCGAGCTTCGCCCCGCGTGCCCGGTCACGATCAACAATGACAGGCGCATGCGCTGCGATCAAAACAGGTTCATCGCCAACGTCATAGGCCGAATCCTGTTCGAGCCGGACGCGGTGCGGTCCCTGCACAATCCCGCCATGGCCACGCGTCAGAACAAAAGGCCGCTCGCCCCGCGCCTTGAGCCGGGCAATGAGCGCAATCACGGTTGGTGTCTTGCCAGCCCCGCCAACAGTCGGGTTTCCAACGCACAGAACCGGCACGGGCACGCGTGCTGGCCGTGAAAGGACCTGTTTCAGCGCATCCACACAGCCAATGGCGAGGCCAAACGGCCACAGCGCAAGGGCTGCAGGGCCGACCGGCTGGTCCCAGAAGGCCGGGGCCTTCATGGCGCGCGTCCGGCCCTGAGACTGATTTCGACAAACCACGGATCAAGCGCGGTGATCGTTCGATCAATCGCGCCGGTCACGCTCGCCACAACTGCCTGTCCTGCGGCGATCCGCTCGGCGTGTTCACTGGAGTTGCTCATGAGGCCCAGCGCAACGCGAGCCATATCATCGCCATCCGCAATCGGGATTGTAACCCCCGCCCGGTCAAAGGCATCATAGACTTCAGGAAAATTCGAAACGTCAGGCCCATGAAGCGCAATACACCCGAGCGCAGCGGCCTCAATCGGGTTTTGCCCGCCGCCAACGCGCAGCGACTTGCCTATGAAGGCCACAGAACAGACCCGATAGACGAGACCGAGATCACCAATAGTGTCGATGACGAAAATGCGGGTGCCAGGTGTCGGCAGCGCGCCGGAGGATCGGCGTATGCAATCAAGCCCACGGGCTTGCGCGAGTGCCTCGATGGCATCCCCGCGCGCTGGATGGCGCGGAGCGATCAATGTCAGGAGGTTTGGTAGCGTCTTTGCCATCGCCTGATGGGCATCAAGAACAATCTCATCTTCGCCGGGATGGGTGCTTGCAGCGGCAAACACCGGGCGGCTGCCAAAGGCGGTGCGCCATCGCGACAACTCCGGCGCAGGTGCAGCGGGTGGTGCGAGATCAAACTTGAGATTGCCGGTCGCCACAACGCGCTGGGCCCCAAGGCTCGACAACCGGTCCGCATCGACGCTGGACTGCGCCAGCACGAGCGAGAAGCGTGAGAGCAGGCGTTCGGCAGCCGCTGGCAGGCGCTTCCAGTTGGCATAGCTCTTCGGCGACATGCGTGCGTTTGAAAGAACGAGCGGAATTCCGCGCGCATGCACGGCCTCGATCAGATTCGGCCAGATCTCCTGCTCTGCAATGATTGCAAGATCCGGCCGCCAGTGATCCAGAAACCGCTTGACCGGGCCTTCAAGGTCCACCGGCACAAACTGGTGGATCGCCCCCTGTGGCAGGCGCTTTGCAGCCAGCTCCGCCGAGGTCATTGTAACCGTGGTGAGCAATACCGTATGGCCGCGCGCAATAATGCGCTCGATCAGGGGCAGCATCGTCGTTGTCTCGCCGACCGAGGCTGCATGAATCCATGTCAGCGGTCCATCGGGCCTTGCCAGCCCAGGGTCGCCGAAGCGCTCGGACACCCGTTCCGGATGCTCCTTGCCGCGGGCTTTCCTGCGCGCGATCAGCATGCGGACCGCAGGCTTTGCGAGCCTCAGGAGCGTCGAATACATTTTGAGGCTGATGGGTTTTGGCGGATCGATCAAGCGTTGCCTCCGCCTGCAAGGGCATAGGCCCGCCGCGTTGTGGCCTCAAGCCCGGCCTGGACCGCAGCGCGCGCGGCTTCAAGCTCCGCCTCATCGGCTCCAGGCGGCACAAAGATGGGTTCGCCAATCACAACGCTGACGCGCGAAAACGGCAGAGGGACCTTGGTCCGGTCCCACGATTTTTCAATGAGCTTGCGCCGCGAACAGGCCACGGCAACGGGAACGATCGGGCGCGCGGACAGCCTGCCAAGCGTTGCAATTCCAAGCCCTGCGACCTTTGCCACCTTGGGTACGTCCGCAGTCAGGCCCATGCTGAGACCGCCTTTGATGGCGCGCACCATTTCGCGAAGTGCGACCGCGCCGCGCTTTTCAACGATTCGCCGGTCATGAGCCCCCGATCCGCGCACCAGTTCAATCCCAAAGCGGCTCGCGACCTTTGCATTGAGTTCGCCATCCCGATGCATCGAAATCAGAACACCCACGCGCTGCCCCTTGGGGATGGCCGCCGGAACCAGCAGGTGCTCGCCATGCCACATCGCAAAGATAACCGGGGACAACCCTGTTATCCGTTCGTGTAGATCGGGAGGATCAAGCGTCACGCGCGCTGTTCGCCAGACGAGACGCAGGTAGGCGGTAAGAACTGCGGCCACCGCATCCTGAACGCCAGGGCGCGCCATCAGGCGTTTCAGCATGAAGCGCAATCAATCGTGGTCGGGTTCAAGCAGGCGATGGAGATGGACCACAACGTAGCGCATCTGCGCATTGTCCACAGTCATCTGCGCTTTCGCCTTCCACGCCTTCTTCGCGCTGGCAAAGTCGGGATAAATGCCAACCAGATCAAGCTTGCTTGGGTCCTTGAACGTCAGACCATCAAGGTCCGTGAGTTCACCTCCGAACACGAGATGAAGAAGCTGCTTGGGCTCATCGCTCATATCTTGCCTCCCCTGGTCGGTAAAATCACGACCCTTCGTCCGGCTTCAAGCCTAATCCAGCCGCTTCGGCAAGGGCATGATGTGCACATAGCGTCCAAGTAGCGCATGACCAGGCCTGTCGAAGTGGTTGCGACGCATCAACGTTTCGGTGTTATTGGGTTTTCGTGCATAGCATCTGGACGAACGCTGTTGGGGGCGTTAGCCAGTCTTCTAGGTTGAGCATAGCGAACGCGTGCGTGCCAAACGCACCCGGGGGCAGGAGTTGATCATGAATGGTATCGCATTGAGGCGCATGGCTGTTGCGGCAGGCGCCCTGTTGGCAATGACGGGTCTTGCGCTGGCCGCCCAGCCCGTTGACCGGGGCCTGACATTCCAGCCCGCAGCGACGCCAATCATGGAAGAGATCGTGTGGTTCCACAACGCGATCCTGCTGCCCATCATCACGGCAACATGCTTGTTCGTGCTGGGCTTGCTGATTTACGTCGCGGTTCGCTTCAACCAGAAGTCGAACCCGGTTCCCTCCAAGACGACGCATAACCAGACGCTTGAGGTGGTTTGGACGGTTGTTCCGATCATCATTCTGATCGTGATTGCGATCCCGTCTTTCCAGCTTCTCTATCGCGAGCAGACAATTCCGCGCCCTGATATGACCGTGAAGGTCACGGGATATCAGTGGTACTGGGGCTATGAGTATCCTGATCATGGTGGCTTTCGCTTCGACAGCTACATGATGGATGACGCCGCCCGCGCGCTTGCCATCCGCAATGGCCGTCCGGCCAACGAAACTCCGCGCCTTCTTGCCGTCGACAACGAGATGGTCGTTCCCGTGAACGCCGTTGTGCGTGTACAGGTCACCGCAAATGACGTGCTGCACGCGTTCGCGATGCCGGCATTTGGTGTCAAGATTGACGCGGTGCCCGGACGACTGAACGAGACCTGGTTCAAGGCAACGCGCCCCGGTCTCTATTTCGGCCAGTGCTCGGAGCTTTGCGGCAAGGATCATGCATTCATGCCGCTCGCCATCCGCGTCGTGTCGCAACAGGAGTTTGCAACCTGGGTGGACGGCGCGCGCCGCCGCTTTGCGTCAAATCCGGCGATCCAGACGGCCGTCGCAGCCGACTAGCCAAGAGACCCGCCGGGTCGCTGTTCGATCCGGCATGACATGACCGCCTACAACATTTCTCGCCTTGAGGGGACAAAGCCAGATGGCCACCCACACTGACGCTCACGCCGCCGAGCACCATGACCACCCGACAGGGATCGCGCGCTATCTGTTTTCGACGAACCACAAGGACATCGGCACGATGTACCTCTGGTTTGCGTTGTTCTCAGGCATTATCGGCGCCATCCTCTCCGGCGGCATTCGCCTTGAGCTTCAGGAGCCGGGCCTTCAGTACTTCACCAATCCGCACACCTTCAACGTGTTCACCACAGGCCATGGTCTGATCATGATCTTCTTCATGGTCATGCCGGCCCTGATTGGCGGTTTTGCCAACTGGTTTGTGCCGATCATGATCGGCGCGCCGGATATGGCGTTCCCGCGGATGAACAACATTTCGTTCTGGCTGCTGCCACCGGCCCTTGGTCTGGCGCTCATCTCGCTCTTCGTCGAAGGCCCGTCCAACATGCTGGGCTTTGGCGGCGGCTGGACGATCTATCCGCCTCTGTCGGGTCTCGCCGGCCACCCCGGCCCTGCGATGGACTTCCTGATCCTGTCGCTTCACATTGCAGGCGCGTCGTCGATCCTCGGTGCCATCAATTTCATCACCACGATCTTCAACATGCGCGCACCGGGCATGACGCTCCACAAGATGCCGCTGTTCGCCTGGTCGATCCTCGTGACGGCGTTCTTGCTGCTCCTGTCGCTCCCGGTTCTTGCCGGCGCCATCACGATGCTGCTGAC
>JAIYEB010000364.1 GCA_027487195.1 Hyphomicrobiales bacterium
AAGATCTCGGCCTATGATTTCTCGCGCTACGGCGGGCTCAACGGTCGGGTTGTTGATATTTCAGCAGACGCTTTGACGGACGAAAACGGCTTGGCCTATTTCCGCGTCCGGCTTGAGGCAGAAGCGGCCACCTTTGGCCCCAACCGCCCGGTGGTGCCGGGCATGCTTGCGGACGTCGATATCCTCTCGGGCCGCCACACCATCCTTGATTATCTCATGAAGCCAGTGCGCCGCATGCGCGACACTGCGCTCAGGCAGTAGACCAAGGACCGGAACTCTAGCCCTGCTGCCATCGCGACCGCTTGCGCGGTCGGGTGATCTGACCAACGGATCGACAATGAAAAACGCCCTGACGGTGAGCCGCCAGGGCGTTGATGCTTTGACTGAAAACGAAAACTAGTTCTTGGCCTTGTCGACCAGCGCCTTGGCCTTGATCCACGGCATCATGGCGCGCAGACGCCCGCCGACTTCCTCGATCGGGTGCGAGGCCATCTTGGCGCGCATGGCCTTGAACGCTGTCTGGTTGACCTTGTTCTCGAGCATCCATTCGCGTGTGAAGCGCCCGCCCTGAATGTCATCAAGGACGCGCTTCATCTCGGCCTTGGTTTCCGCCGTCACGATGCGTGGGCCCGTGACATACTCGCCATACTCGGCGGTGTTCGAGATCGAGTAATTCATGGTGGCGATACCGCCCTCATAGATCAGGTCAACGATGAGCTTGACCTCGTGGAGGCACTCGAAATACGCCATTTCCGGCGCATATCCCGCTTCAACAAGCGTCTCGTAACCGGCCTTGATCAGTTCGACGAGACCGCCGCAGAGCACAACCTGTTCACCGAACAGATCGGTCTCGCACTCTTCCTTGAACGTCGTCTCGATGACACCCGCGCGCCCGCCGCCAATGGCGGAAGCGTACGACAGGCCAAGATCATGGGCATTGCCTGAAGCATCGGCATGGATCGCAATCAGCGTCGGAACGCCGCCACCACGCGCATACTCCGAGCGCACCGTATGGCCCGGGCCCTTCGGGGCGACCATGAGCACATCAAGATCCGGGCGCGGCTCGATCAGGTTGAAATGGATGTTGAGCCCGTGGGCAAACAGCAAGGCCGCGCCCTGCTTCATGTTGTCATGAAGGTCGGCGCGATAGATGTCGCCCTGAAGCTCATCCGGCGTCAGCATCATCACGACATCGCCCCACTTGGCGGCCTCGGCAGGCGTCATGCACTTGAAGCCGGCGGCCTCTGCCTTGGCGCGTGTCGGCGAGCCCGCCTTCAGCGCAATCACGACGTTCTTGACGCCCGAATCCCGCATGTTCTGCGCATGGGCGTGGCCTTGGCTGCCATAGCCAACCACGACAACGTTCTTGCCTTTGATCAGGCCGATATCCGCATCGGCATCGTAATAAACGCGCATGTCCTGTGTCCTTCTGATGGGCGTTGTTTTGTGGGGGTTAGCGTTGGACGAGTGAAACGTCTGGCGCGATGAAGATCATCCGGGCACTGCGAACCTTTCGCAGGGCCGGAGGTGAGAGATGGCCGGAGTTGCGGGCAGCATGAGCCAGACCAGGAGCGACGCACGAACGCCCGCCGGGAAGCAACAGGCTTCCCGCGGTTTCACGCAGTGCGTAGGCATTTCGTGCCGCGATCCTGGCGCGCATCCCTGACCCTTAAACTCCTGAGGATGTGGCGTATATCCGCCACTCAATTGTGGTGCAACGGTTACGTCGGCTTCTTTGAGACGGGCTTGGGCTACATGGGCTCCGGGCCACGCCGCACAGCAACGATGCCGGTGCGGCACACTTCAACCCGCCCGACATCGCCCATCAGCTTGATGAAGCGTTCGACATCCTCGGTTGTGCCGGTCATTTCAAACACGAACGAGGTCAGCGTCGCATCAAGTGTGCGCGCTCCGAAGGCCGATGCTAGGCGCAACGCTTCAACACGCGCATCGCCCGTGCCAACGACCTTGATAAGGGCCAGCTCCCGCTCCAGCGCGTCGCCTGTGACGGTCAGGTCAACCACGCGATGGACCGGCACAAGCCGCTCGAGCTGGCTCTTGATCTGCTCGATGATGCGCTCCGGGCCGGACGTCACGATCGTGAGGCGCGAGAGATGCGCCTCATGCTCGGTCTCGGACACGGTCAGGCTGTCGATGTTGTAGCCACGCGCCGAGAACATCCCGGCGATGCGCGCAAGCACACCCGGCTCATTATCGACGATGACAGCAAGCGTGTGTCGGCGCACGGCCTCGACAGCATCAGACATGAAATAGGCAGAGTTCGGCATGTGATTTCTCGATCAGTTGGTTTCTTGATCAGTCTTGCAGGTCGAGGGCGCTTCTGGTCCAGGCAAACGGGCGATAGCTCAGACGAGCTCACGCCCCTTGGCGTCGATCACGGTGCCGATATCCTCGTCGCTGTCGCCAAGGATCATTTCATTGTGTGCCTTGCCCGACGGGATCATCGGGAAGCAGTTTTCTTTCTTGTCGACGATGCAGTCGAAAATGACCGGACCCGGATAGTCGATCATTTCCTGGATCGCGCGATCAAGATCGGCCGGGTCTGAGCACCGGATGCCCTTGCCGTGATAGGCCTCGGCGAGCTTCACAAAGTCCGGCAACGCCTCCGAATAGCTCTCGGAATAGCGCCCGCCATGCAGCAGTTCCTGCCACTGGCGCACCATGCCCATGTACTCGTTGTTGAGAATGAAGATCTTGACCGGCAGGCGATACTGCGCGGCCGTCGACATCTCCTGCATGTTCATCAGGATCGAGGCTTCACCCGCAATATCGATGACCAGCGCATCGGGATGGGCAAGCTGCACGCCAATGGCCGCCGGCAAGCCGTAGCCCATGGTGCCAAGCCCGCCCGATGTCATCCAACGGTTGGGCTCCTCGAAATGATAATGCTGGGCCGCCCACATCTGGTGTTGGCCGACTTCCGTCGTGATGAAGGTGTTGCGGTTCTTGGTCAGCTCATAGAGCCGCTCGACGGCGTATTGCGGCTTGATGGTCTTTTCCGAGCGGCGATAACTCAATGACTTCTTGGCCCGCCAACCCTCGATCTCGCCCCACCAGCTCTTCAGCGCGGGCTTGTCCAGTTGCGGCGCCATCTGGCGCCAGACCAACAGCATATCCTCGAGCACGCTGGCGCAATCGCCGACAATGCCAACAGCTGTCTTGACGTTCTTGTTGATCGACGACGCATCAATATCGACATGGATCTTCTTTGATCCCGGCGAGAACGCATCAAGCCGCCCGGTGATGCGGTCATCAAAGCGCGCACCGATGTTGATCATGACGTCGCAGTCATGCATGGCGAGATTGGCTTCATAGGTGCCGTGCATGCCCAGCATTCCAAGCCAGTTGGGGCCGGAGGCTGGGTAGGCGCCAAGCCCCATCAGGGTCGACGTGATCGGAAACCCCGTGAGCTGAACGAGTTCGCGCAGCAGCTCGGACGCGCGCGGGCCGGAATTGATCACGCCGCCGCCCGTGTAAAACACCGGCTTCTTGGCGCTGGCCATCAAGGCAACTGCAGCTTTGACCTTCTCGATGTCGCCCTTGATCTGGGGCTGGTAGGTCTTGTGGCGGTTGGTCTTCGGCGGGTCATAAAGTCCGGCCTTGAATTGGATGTCCTTCGGGATATCGACAACCACCGGCCCGGGACGACCGGACGAGGCGATGTAGAAAGCCTCGTGCATGATACGCGGCAGATCATCGATGCTCTTCACGAGGTAGTTGTGCTTGGTGCAGCTGCGCGTGATGCCAACCGTGTCGCACTCCTGGAACGCATCAGAGCCAATCAGGTGGGTTGGAACCTGGCCAGTGATGCAAACGATCGGAATGGAGTCCATCAAGGCGTCCGTGAGTCCGGTCACTGCGTTGGTTGCGCCTGGCCCCGATGTGACCAGCACAACGCCGACCTTGCCGCTTGAGCGTGCATACCCTTCGGCAGCATGCACTGCGCCCTGCTCGTGGCGCACGAGAACGTGCTTCACCGTGCTTTGCTGGAACATCGCATCATAAATCGGCAGCACGGCGCCGCCGGGATAGCCGAAAATGGTCGAGACCCCCTGATCGATCAGGGCCTGGATCACCATTTCAGCTCCGGTCATTTGCTTGGTCATGGCGTATCTCCTTGGAGGCGGCGTCGCTTTGGGCGGGTGTTGAGAGTTCGAGGCGTTTTGGGCAATAAAAAAGGCCCCTGAGGGGCCTGGATGCGCGTCGGCTTTGGCGATGAGGGTCAGGCCCCTCCGCCTCCGACGCGCTGACGTACAATAAGAAGCTGGCGCATATGCGCTCCATTTGTTGCGTTAACGCCTTCGTATGGGGCGGGATTCCCGCTGTCAACGAAAATGAAGGTCAGCGCTACTGACCAAAACGGCCCACGAACACGGCACAACGAGGCGAATGTGTCGTCTCATGGAGCCGCAGACCGCCAGCAAGGCAGGCGACACTGCACAGTTGCCATCGTCAAAACGAAGGATTGGGGGACAAATGTAGCTCTCTCGACCCGCGACCGCTTCGGGGATCAACATGTCAGGGATGGGCATGTGGAAGCTGGGCAAAACATCGCTCGGCCACAAAGCTGGGCTATGCTCGGTGAAGCTGGTGAGGCAGTGAGTCGCTCATGCGTTTTCCACCCGACGTCCTTGAAGAGATCCGCGCCCGGATGCCGGTCAGCGCGGTTGTCGGTCGTCGCATCAAGCTGAAGAAGCAGGGTCGCGAATGGGTTGGGCTCTCGCCCTTCAACAAGGAAAAATCGCCGTCTTTCTACGTCAATGACCAGAAGAATTTCTATCACGATTTCTCCTCCGGCAAGCACGGGGACATCTTCACGTTCCTGATGGAAACCGAGGGACTGTCATTTCCAGAAGCGGTCGAGAGGCTGGCGCAGGACGCCGGCGTTCGCCTGCCGGAAAAGAGCGATGCGCCGGAAGATCGTGAGATACGTGAAAAGCGCGCAGGTGCGATTGAAGCGCTTGAGATGACCGCGCGATGGTATGAGGACCGCCTTGCGGCATCTGTCGGACGCGAAGCTCGGGCCTATCTCGAAAAGCGCGGCTTGAGCGCTGAAACGCTGTCGACCTTCCGCATGGGCTATGCGCCCGGCGGGCGAACAGCGCTGAAGGAATATCTGGTGCAGCAGGGTGTTTCACCAGCCATCGGCGTTGAAGCCGGGCTCTTGATTGCCCCTGACGACGGTGGCGAGGCCTATGACCGGTTTCGCGACCGCGTGATGATCCCGATCCAGGACGGGCGCGGACGCATCGTTGGCTTTGGCGGGCGTGCGCTCCAACCCGACGCAAAGCCCAAATACCTCAACTCACCCGAAACACCGTTGTTTCAAAAGTCGCAACTCCTGTTCAACGCTCACAGGGCGCGCGAAGCCGCGCACGCGGAAAAGCGCCTTGTGCTGGTTGAAGGCTACATGGACGCGATTGCTCTGTGGCAGGCGGGCATGAAGCCGGTGGTTGCGGCGCTTGGGACGGCATTCAACGAGAACCACGTTGAGAATGCCTGGCGGCTCGCGCCCGAACCCGTGATCTGCTTTGACGGCGACCGCGCAGGAGTTGGGGCGGCACACCGCGCCATCGACCGGATCATGCCTGTCCTGAAGGAGGGGCGCAGCTTCTGGTACGCGTTCGTCCCCGACGGGCAGGACCCTGACGATTTCGTGCGCGCCCGGGGGCTCGAAGCCTTTCGCCAGCTCATCCAGCAAGCCTCGCCCATCGTTGATGTGCTTTGGAACCGCGAGCTCGGACGCTGGCCGATCGACACGCCAGAGCGCATGGCAGGCCTTGAAACCAGGCTTCGACAGACCGTTGCCGAGATCAAGGACCCGAACGTTCGCCGCCACTATGAGCAACACTTCAAGATCAGGCTTTCGTCCTTCTTCTGGAAGCTTGAACGCGACCGCTGGCGCGAAAAAGCCAAAACGGGAACCGGACAACAGCGCATCACGGGACCCGCGCCCGGTCTTCAACGCCGCCATGCGCTGGAGCGCACGCTGCTCGGTCTCCTGATCGAGCACCCCAGGGAAGCCGAACGGCGCGCGGAAAATCTCGGCGCAAGCTGCGCCTTGTCAGATGATCTCGAGGCCATGAAATTCGAGCTCCTGCGCATCGCGACAGATGGCGAGGCGGAGGACGCAGATGACGTATGCCGGCGCGTCGACCCGGCCTTCCTCGAAGAACTTGATCTGACCTATGGCCATGCCGATGATCTGAAGGGGCTCCAACGGGGCCATCGTTTGCGTGAGCGCCTGCCAATCCTGCGGCTTGACCCGCCGCCAGACTTCATCGGGCGGCTGATTGATCTGCTGATAGCCATGGTCCAGCTCAAGCGCACCGAGGAAGATCTGGCGCTCGCCAAGGATGAGTACGCCAGGGTCTTCGATGTCCCGAGCGAAAATCGTTTCCTGGCGCTTGTGCGCGATCGCGAGGCCTGGGCAGATCAGGTCCGTGCCCTTGAAACGCCACTTGATGAGGAAGCGCGCGCGCTGCGCGGCTTTGCAGATGCCGGCACACGCATCAGCGAGACCATTGCAGCCTGAACCTGTAATTTCGCCTCGATTTTATGGTTTCAACCCCTGACAAGGTGCATGCGCCCAGCGCAAGGCAGCCCTGTGATTGGAAGTTTATCGCAGGTAGCCAGCCGTTTCCTGGTGATCGACCCTTGATTCGACGAACATCGTCGCTACATCACGCGGCAGATGGGGACTTTGTCGGCCGCCCATAATGGGTGAGGTCTGTCTTCGGTGATGGGTGGGGCCAGCGCCCCTCCTGGCGAATGCGCCGCACCGCAGCAGGCAATTTGGCCGGCTTGGTCAATGAAGGCTTAACGCTCGTCGGGCAATGTGCGCATCTGGCGCATTCTGGCGCGTCGATAACGTTTTCGTCCGCGGCCCGGGTGCCGTGAGAGGTTGTGAATACGCCATGGCAAAAAGCGATACTGCGACGAAAACCGAAGGCGGCGCTGACGAGAAGGAAGCGCCGGACGCGCCGCTTCTGGATCTGTCGGACGCTGGCGTACGGCGCATGATCAAGGCCGCCAAGAAGCGCGGCTACGTAACCTATGACCAGTTGAACGAAGTGATGTCGGCAGAAGGCATCGATTCAGAGCGCATCGAGGATGTGCTCGCGATGCTGAACGAAATGGGCGTCAACGTTGTCGAGGCCGAAGAGGCCGAGACCGAAGAAGCCGCCGACAAGCCCGCCGAGGAAGCCGCCGACGACGCGGAAGAAGACGATGAAACGCCGCGTGCGCGCGTTCCGGTCAAGTCGGAAACCAAGTCCGAGCCAACCGACCGCACAGATGATCCCGTGCGCATGTACCTGCGCGAAATGGGCTCGGTGGAGCTGTTGTCGCGCGAGGGCGAAATCGCCATTGCCAAGCGCATCGAGGCTGGCCGCGAGGCGATGATCGCCGGGCTTTGCGAAAGCCCCCTCACCTTCCAGGCCATCATCATCTGGCATGATGAACTCATCAACGCGAAGATCCTCCTTCGCGACATCATCGATCTTGAAGCCACATACGCTGGGCCTGACGCCAAGAATCCGCCCGTTGTCGCCGAAGAAGGCGCCGGCATCGTCACGCCGCCGGAAGTCGAGTTTCCGCCCCCGCCCGCCATGGGCGAGGACCCCGAAGGCGACATGGACGATGACGAGAACGCAATGTCGCTTGCGGCCATGGAGGCCGAACTCAAGCCACGCGTGATCGAGACGTTCGAAAAGATCGCGTCGAACTACAAGAAGCTGCGCCGTCTGCAGGACCAGGACATCGAGAACCAGCTCAACAATGAGCGGCTTTCGCCGGCCCAGGAGCGCAAGTACAAGAAGCTCAAGGACGAGATCATTGTCGACGTCAAGTCGCTGCGTCTGGCCCAGGCGCGCATCGACGCGCTGATCGAGCAGCTCTACGACATCAACAAGAAGCTGATCGGGCTTGAGACCAAGCTGCTTCGCCTGTCTGAATCCTATGGCGTCAGCCGCGAGGACTTCCTGAAGCAGTACATGGGTTCGGAACTCGACCCGAACTGGATCCGGCGCGTCGCAAACCTGTCCTCCAAGGGATGGCGCGACGTCATTGCCAACGACAAGGAAATGGTGCGCGCCATTCGCGGCGAAATCCAGCTCCTCGCTCAGGAAACCGGCCTCGACATCCCGGAATTCCGCCGCATCGTTCAGTCCGTCCAGAAGGGCGAGCGCGAGGCACGTCAGGCCAAGAAGGAAATGGTCGAGGCCAACCTGCGCCTCGTCATCTCGATTGCAAAGAAATACACCAATCGCGGCCTGCAATTCCTTGATCTCATTCAGGAAGGCAACATTGGCCTGATGAAGGCCGTCGACAAGTTCGAATACCGTCGCGGCTACAAGTTCTCGACCTATGCCACGTGGTGGATCCGGCAGGCGATCACGCGCTCGATTGCTGATCAGGCGCGCACCATCCGCATCCCGGTCCACATGATCGAAACGATCAACAAGATCGTGCGCACGTCACGCCAGATGCTGCACGAGATCGGCCGTGAGCCAACCCCTGAGGAACTGGCCGAAAAGCTCGGCATGCCGCTTGAGAAGGTGCGCAAGGTTCTCAAGATCGCCAAGGAGCCGATCAGCCTCGAAACGCCGATCGGCGACGAGGAAGACAGCCACCTCGGCGACTTCATCGAGGACAAGAACGCGATCCTGCCGATCGATGCCGCAATCCAGTCGAACCTGCGCGAGACCACCACGCGCGTGCTCGCCTCGCTCACGCCGCGCGAGGAGCGTGTGCTGCGCATGCGCTTTGGCATTGGCATGAACACGGATCACACGCTCGAAGAGGTTGGCCAGCAGTTCTCGGTGACACGCGAACGCATCCGGCAGATCGAGGCAAAGGCGCTCAGGAAGCTGAAGCACCCGAGCCGCTCGCGCAAGCTGAGAAGCTTCCTGGACAATTGATCGGGTCGAGGGATCCGGTCATCGTACTGAAGATCCGGCCGCTGCGATGGCCAGATCAGCGGTTTGTCGAGCGCAGCCGCTCGGCCCAGGCCACAAGCCTTTGAACGGCTGCGCGCGCTTCGGCCCTGATCTGGCGCGCAAAGGCGTGAAGCCGCGTTGATCGAACAAAGCCCATGACCTGGTCGCGCAGCGCGATGAATTGGCCGTGTGCCCATGCAAACCACATAAGCGTCATGAGCGCTGGCAGGCCCGCATGCAGGATGCGCTCAACCAGCAGGAGGCTGAGCGCATAGGCCAGCGCCAGCGTGACAAGGCCTGACAGCGCGCTTCCCGTGGCAAGCCACCATAGCCCCAGCATCTTCGCAGGCTCGGCAATGATCAGCGGCAGCGCGAGCGCTGCAAGCACACCATAGGCCGGCAAACGACGAACCGCCGCCTCCAGCGCAGACATCAGCCGGAAGCTCGCGACAAAGGCGATCAGCGGGCGGTAGAGCCTCGCAAAGGCCTCTTGTGCGAGGATTGCAACCGCCAGCACCAGCCGCAGCGCCCCCAACAGAAAGCGGGCGACGGCAGGCAGTCTGGTGGGTTTGTCTTCGGGCATGGCGGCAATCAGCGCGGGAAGTGCGGCAGGCGCAAGGCATATTCACTTCGACCGTACCGCTTTGGGCGTCAGGGGGCTTTTGTGCTGCGCTGGTTTTACCGGCAAATGGCGGATTTCATGTGACCTTTCGCGGCGTTTTTGCGTGCGGTCCTTGTCTTGTCACGGTCTGTGCGGCACACGCTGAAGCCTTAGCGGGTCCAAGCCCATCCCAGGAGAACGCCATGTCGTTTTTGAAAAAGCTCTTTGGCATCGGGACCTCCGGGCCCAAGCCCGGCCCCGTTCATGAAGCGGTTGAGTACAAGGGTTATGTGATCAGGCCCGAACCCTTCGAGCAGCAGAGCCAGTTCCAGACGGCTGGGCGCATCACGAAGGACATGGACGGAACTGAGCGCGTCCACACCTTCGTACGCGCCGACAAGCACGGAAGCCTTGAGGATGCGGTTGCCTTCTCGATCACAAAGGCAAAGCTGATTATCGACCAGCAGGGTGATCGCATCTTTGACGATCCGCCGAAATCTGTTCCACCAGCCGACAAGAGCCTGTAAGGCAGGTCATGCCTCACACCGCTCCACGTGGTTCCCTGACATTGCGCATCTCGGCCATGCCGGCCGATACCAATGCGAACGGCGATATCTTCGGCGGCTGGGTCATGGCGCGGATGGACCAGGCTGGCGGTATCGCTGCGGTCGAGCGGGCCAGCGGGCGGGCAGTCACCGTCAAGGTCGACGAGATGGTCTTTCTTGCTCCCATGCGCGTTGGCGATGTGCTGGAGGTCTACACGGATGTGACCCGGGTCGGCCGGACATCCATGACCATTCGCATCGAAGCATGGGCCATGCGGTTCCAGACAATCCACCGCGACAAGGTGACGGAAGCGACATTTACGTTTGTTGCGATCGACGAGCAGGGCCGACCACGCCCGGTTGGGCCGGTCGCTGGCTGACATTGCCTGCCCTGATTTACCAAATTGTGTGCAATCTGCAGGTGCGACATCACTGACCCAGGCATGGGGAATTGACGTACCGGTTGTGACACCCCACATGCGACACAGTCCCGGCGAGGCCGGCAATGAGGTGATAGATGCCTTGGAGTAACCAGAGTGGGGGCGGCGGCAGCGGTGGCGGCGGCGGTCCCTGGGGTGGCGGTGGTGGCGGTGGCAATCAGCCTCCGCGTGGACCGTGGGGTCAACCTCCGTCAGGAGGCGGCGGTGGTGGCAATCAGCCCCCGCCCGACATTGAGGATTTGATCCGCAAGAGCCAGGATCGTTTGCGCAGTGTGCTGCCGGCTGGCGGCGGCATGCCGAACAAGCTGGTGGCGGCCCTCGTCGTGGCAGGCGCCGTGATGTTTGCGGGCTGGCAGTCGACCTTCGTGGTCGACACAGACCAGGTTGGCATTGTGACGCGCTTTGGCGCCTACCAGGCCCCTCCCCGCCCGTCAGGCCTGAACTTCATGCTGTGGCCCATCGAACAGGTTCAGCTTGTTCGTGTGACCCGCGTCAACCAGGAGGAAGTTGGCTTCCGCTCTGGTGGTGACCGTGCCGGTGGCGCGCGTCGCGAGGTTCCAGACGAAGCCTTGATGCTGACGCGCGATGAAAACATCGTGTCCGTCGGTTTCACGATCGCCTGGCAGGTCCGCGCTGATCGTCCGCAGGATTTCGTGTTCAATGTTGCGCAGGTGCAGGAGACGGTTCGCGCCGTTGCTGAAAGCGCCATGCGTGAAGTGGTCGGTCGCAACCGCGCCGAGGATGTCGTGACCCGTGGTCAGGCCATCCTGCAGGCTCCGGCGCAGCAGATCATTCAGGAAACGCTGGATTCCTACGGTGCCGGCGTTCTGATCACCTCCGTTTCCGTCTCGCGGCCCGAAGTGCCGCCGCCGGTGCGCGAGGCGTTCAACGACGTTCAGCAGGCAAGCCAGGACGCGCAAACCAGCCAGAACCAGGCGCAGCGTGACGTGAACCAGCTTCTGGCTGATGCACGTGGCGATGCGAACCAGCAGATTCAGGAAGCCGATGGCTACGCCCGTCGCGTGACGGCTGAATCTCAGGGTGAAGCTGCGCGCTTCAACTCCATTTATGAGGAGTTCCGCAATTCGCGGGACATCACACAGCGGCGCATGTTCATCGAAACGATGGAACGCGTCCTGCAAGGGGCGAACAAGGTGATCCTGGATGGCCAGGGCGGCGCAGGCAGCGTCATGCCCTTCCTTCCGCTCCAGGGGCTGATGCCGCAGGCAACCCCTGCGCCCACGCCCCAGCCGTTCCCGCAGCAAGTGCAACCCCAGCAGAGGGCGCCCGCGCGATGAACCAGAATCGTATTGCTGCAGTTGGCGTCGTTCTGGCTGGCCTCGTTTTCCTTGCCATCCAGTCCTTCTTCATCGTTGGCGAAACCCAGCGCGCTCTCGTGCTTCGCTTCGGCGAAGTCCGTGCCGCTCTGGACCGGCCAGGCCTTTATCTGAAGCTCCCGTTCATTGATCGCGTCATCAACATCGAGGACCGGTTGCTGCCGTTGCAGACACCCGAGCTTGAAGTTGCCGACAGCGAACAGCGCCGGTTCTCGGTCGACGCCGTCGCCCGCTGGAAGGTGACGGATACGCTGCGCTTCTATCAGGCCGTCGGTGGCAACCTCGCGGCTGCCAATGCCCGCCTCGACCCGATCCTTTCGGCCGCCGTGCGTCAGGTCATCGGCGCGCGTCCGTTCGCACAGGTTCTGTTTGAAGCACGCGCCGACGTGACCCGTCAGATCGAGGATCTGGCCCAGGCCAACGCCCGCAATCTCGGCGTTGAACTGGTCGATGTCCGCATTCGCCGGGCCGAACAGCCCGACGATATCTCGGCGCGCACCTTCGAGCGTATGCGCTCGGATCGTCAGCGCGAGGCGACGGACATCCGCGCCCGTGGCCAGGAACAGGCTCGCCGCATCCGTGCGGAAGCTGAAAACCAGGCTGTCGTGATCCGCGCTGAGGCCCGGCGTCAGTCCGAGACGCTTCGCGGTCGTGGCGATGCTGAACGCAACCGCGTTCTGGCAGAAGCTTACGGTCGTGATGCGGAGTTCTTCAGCTTCTATCGTTCCATGCTGGCCTACCAGAACGCACTCGGTGCCCGCGACACAACCTTCCTGCTGTCGCCAAACTCCGAGTTCTTCCGCTACTTTGCGGACCCCTCCCGTGGGCCCGCACAGCAGCAGCCAGCACGCTGATGCTTGATATCCTCGCGGCCCTCGGTCTCGTTCTCGCGATCGAGGGCCTCGTTTATGCGGCCTTCCCCGAGGCCATGAAATCGGTCGCAGGCCAGATCGCGAATTCGCCGGCTGCGGGCCTGCGTTACGTCGGTCTCGGTGCTGCCGTGTTCGGCGTTGCCCTTGTGTGGTTCGTCCGGGGTTGAAGGCGACGGCCTTTCACTGCATCGTGAGCGCTTGTGACGCTGCGGTGTTGGGCGCCTGCCCATATCCTGCGCTACCTTCGAATGGACCTTTCGGTCATGGAGCTTTGATATGATGCGTTTTGCCCGGCGCCCTTTGATTGGTGGCCTTGCCGCCGCACTCGTTCTTGTGCTCGCAACACCAATGGCGCTGCAGGCGCGCGGCAAGGGACCAGACGTCATCGCCGATCTCGCTGAAGAGCAGTTTGAGACGGTGGTGAACATCTCAACCACGCAACGCGTCGAGGCCAATCGCTCATCCCCCATGCCGCAATTGCCGGAGGGCTCGCCGTTTCGCGAGTTCTTCGAGGACTTCTTCAATCGCCGCGGCCCGGGACAGGGCCCTGGCCAGGGTCAAGGCCCGCAGCAGGGCCAGCCCCAGATCCCCGGTCAGCCGCCGGGTGGCGGCAATGGCCAGAACCGCGCATCCTCGCTTGGTTCGGGGTTCGTGATTGATCCCTCGGGTATCATCATCACGAACAACCACGTGATCGAGAACGCCGATGAAATCACGGCGAACTTTGCAAACGGAACCCGGCTGAGGGCCGAAGTTGTTGGCCGCGATCCGCGCACTGATATTGCAGTGTTGAGGGTGCAGCCCCCAGCCCCGCTCAAGGCGGCACGCTTTGGCGACAGCGAGCGCACACGCGTTGGCGAATGGGTGATGGCGATCGGCAACCCGTTCGGCCTTGGTGGCTCGGTCACCGCCGGGATCATCTCGGCACGAAACCGCGACATCAATTCCGGGCCGTACGACAACTTCATCCAGACCGACGCTGCCATCAACCGGGGCAACTCGGGCGGTCCGCTGTTCAACATGAACGGCGAAGTCATTGGCATCAATACCGCGATCATTTCACCCTCAGGTGGCTCGATCGGAATTGGCTTTGCCATTCCCTCCTCGCTTGCCCAGACCGTGATCGCGCAGCTGCGTGAGTTTGGCGAAACGCGTCGTGGCTGGCTTGGCGTCCGTATTCAAGGCGTCAGCGAAGACATTGCGCAGTCCCTTGGCCTGCCGCGTGCACGCGGTGCCATGATTGCCGGCGTGACCGCCGATGGGCCGGCTGCCAAGGGCGGCATTCTCGTTGGCGATGTGATTGTGCGCTTCAATGGCCGCGAAGTGGCTGAAAGCCGCGATCTGCCGCGCATTGTCGCCGATGCGCCGGTCAATCAGGAGGTTCCCGTCACCGTGTTTCGTCGGGGTGCCGAAACCGAAGTGCGCGTTGTTGTTGGCCGGCTTGAAGAAAACGATGCGAACCAGCGCAATGCGCGGGCCCAGCCCAATCAACCAGCACCGCGCCCGGCACCAGCCGCCACGATCGTCTCCGGCATGGCGCTTTCAAGCGTGACCGCTGATCTGCGCCGCCAGTACCGGCTCGGTGAGGATGTGCGCGGCGTTGTCGTCACGCGCGTTGAACCCGGCTCTCCGGCAGCCGAGCGCCGCGTTGTTGCGGGCGAAGTCATCGTCGAGGTCAACCAGCAAGCCGTGGCCCAGCCCGCCGACATCCAGCGCCAGGTCGAGGCGTTGCGTGGCCAGGGCCGGCGCACCGCGCTGTTCCTGATTGCCAACGCCCAGGGCGAACAACGCTTCGTTGCCATCGCCATTACGCCCTAAGCCATTCGACAGGCTGTCTGGACATGGCTAAGCTCGCGGCATGTCGTTTCATGCCGGAGTGATGCCATGGCCAAACTGACCCGCCGAACCTTTCTTGCCGCGAGCGCAGGAAGTCTTGCGAGCCCCGCGATTGGCCAGGAGGCGTGGCCGCGCGCACGCCCCATCCGTCTGATCGTACCATTCGCTGCAGGCGGCTCAACGGACGTGATCGCGCGGCTTCTGGCTGATGAAGTCAGCCGCGGCCTTGGGCAGACGATTGTCATCGACAACCGGGCCGGGGCCGGCTCGACCATTGGCACGGGCGCGGTCGCAGCATCTGCGCCCGACGGCTACACATTGCTCGTCAGCGTCGTCAGCGCCTTTTCCGTCGGCACCACCCTCTACAGGGGGCGGATTGACTGGCAT
>JAIYEB010000378.1 GCA_027487195.1 Hyphomicrobiales bacterium
CAGCCAACCACAACGGGGAGCGCAACAGCCATTGGCCTGATCTACCCCGAACTCAAGGGCAAGCTGGACGGCCATGCGGTCCGTGCCCCGGTTCTGAACGCGTCCCTGACGGATTGCGTATTCGAGATGAAACGCGCGGTCACCGCAGAAGAGATCAACGCGTTGTTTATCGTTGCAGCAGCCGGCCCTCTTGCCGGCATTCTTGGCTTTGAACCCCGCCCGCTTGTCTCGGTCGACTATCGCGGCGACACAAGGTCAGCGATCGTGGATGGTCTCTCGACGCTTGTCACCGGCGGAACGATGCTGAAGGTCTACGCCTGGTACGACAACGAGATGGGCTATGCCTGCCGCATGGTCGATCTCGCAAAACACCTTGAAGCCCAGGGGCTGTAGTGGCGGCATCGCACGAAAGCGGTGGCGCGCCGCCGCCGGGAACGGGCGCAGGGATGCGCAACTATGCCATCGTTACTGCCGCTTACTGGGGCTTCACCCTGACGGACGGCGCCTTGCGGATGCTGGTGCTGTTCACGTTCTTCAAGCTTGGCTATTCGCCGTTTACGCTCGCCTTTCTATTCCTGCTCTACGAGGCTGCGGGGATCCTCGCGAACATGATTGGCGGGTGGCTCGCAACCCGGCATGGCGTCAAGCGCATGCTGATCGTTGGGCTCAGCACACAGATCATTGGCTTCGTCATTCTCTCCGCCATGAATCCGGGATGGGAAGCAGCGTTCCTCGTGGCGTGGGTCGTCCTGGCCCAGGGTATCTGCGGTGTTGCCAAGGACCTGACGAAAACAGCGTCGAAGTCAGCCATCAAGCTCACCGAAGCTGAAGCCAGGGGCGACGGCGAAGGCCGTTTGTTCAAATGGGTTGCCTGGTTCACGGGCTCCAAGAACGCCATGAAGGGCGCGGGCTTTTTTCTGGGCGGCGTCCTTCTCGAAGCGTTCGGGTTCAGCCCGTCGCTTTGGCTCATGGCCGGAGCGCTGGCCATCGTGCTTCTGGGCGTGATCCTTTCGCTGCCCGCCCTCAAGGGTAAGGCAAAGGCCAGCAAAACGGTGCGCGAACTGTTTGGCAAGAGCCGGGGCGTGAACCTGCTTGCGCTCGCGCGCATTGGCCTGTTCGGCGCACGCGATGTCTGGTTTGTCGTTGGTGTCCCGGTCTTTCTCTATGCCCAGGGCTGGACCTTTCCGATGGTCGGCGCGTTCCTGGCGATCTGGACCATCGGGTATGGGCTGATCCAGGCGTCTGCACCGGCCATTGTCAGCCGCAGCCCGGATGGGCTTTCGCGCGAGGTGCCCGCAGCACGGTGGTGGTCGCTCGGCCTCATGCTCATTCCGTTTGCCCTGGCACTTGTTCTGAGCGCCGGGCCGCCCCGCCCCGATCTCATTCTGGTCGTTGGCCTGTGCCTGTTTGGTGCGGCCTTTGCCATCAACTCTTCCGTGCACTCCTACCTGATCCTCGCCTATGCGGGCTCGGAGAAGGCTGCTGAAGATGTCGGCTTTTACTATGCAGCCAATGCTGCCGGGCGCTTTTCCGGAACCCTGCTGTCCGGCCTTCTCTACCAGTTCGGCGGCATCCAGGCCTGCCTCATCGGTTCAGGCGCGATGCTGCTGGCCTGCTGGATCGCAACGCAGGCGTTACCCAAAACCGCAGAACTGACCACCCCTCGTCAGGGGTAGACCCGGCGACGCCTGGAGCCTGCGGATCGCCAATGCTCTGGAATTCTCCGTTGTCCGCAGCCTCGTGGCGGCTTAAGAAAGCGCCACGGATCCATAGGCTCAAATGAAACTTATCTCCCCCGAGTTCCCAGCGCCGCGCGATGCAGCATCCCGCCGTGGCAGGCCTCCCGTGGTCTGCTACCCGGTCGGCGAGTTGCCGGCATCGAACCTTACGGCCTACAGGGCGGCCCGGGAGATCTGGACGCGCACGGACACGATCATCGTACCGCCGCGTGAGGCGCGCGCCTTCAAGGTCCCGGCCGGGCATTTCTTCCGCATTGTATCGCTCGAGGGTCCGCAGGTCGGAGATCTCAATCTCTGGTCGGAGGGTGACCTCGGCGAGCGCTTCTTCTCGGGCAAGACCCGTGCGCTGCACGGCACGCACGTCTCGACTGGCGATCGGCTGTGGTCGACGCTCCCACATCTGCGTCCGATGGCCACGATCACCGCCGATACGCTGGACTGGTATGGCTTCGACGCGGACGGCTGCTCGGTCCACGACGTGATCGGCACGCGCTGCGACCCCTATACAAACCGGCTGCTTTCAGGCGGCGACTACCATCACTGCTGCCATTCGAACCTGACGCGCGCACTCGCCGACCATCGGCGCATCCCGCTTGGCCATGCGGAGGCCGCCGTACACGACGTCCTCAACGTTTTCATGTGTACCGGGTTCTCGCGCGAGACCGGGCAGTACCTGATGAAGGCGAGCCCGGTGCGCCCGGGCGATTACATCGAATTCTTCGCGGAGATCGACCTTCTGGGCGCGTTGTCCGCCTGCCCAGGTGGCGACTGCAGCGCCGAGCATTCGAGCGACGTCGCAGCCTGCTTCCCGCTGCAGATCGAGATCTATCGTCCCGATGCGGCGCCAACCGGCTGGGCGCCGCCAGAGCGCAACGCATATTCAGGCAGCCACGGCCTTAAGGATTGATCCTTTGTCGGACCAACGCGCCTCCCGCGCAGGTCAGCGTCCGGGTGGACGGATGCTCTGGACCAGCCGGATCATGGTCTGTCGGTGCTCGCTCTCCGCGCCAGGCTCGTACCAGAGCAGCGCCAGAACGGCCGTCTCGGGATTGGCCATCAGGACGATGATGTCGGCGCTCGTTGGGTTGCCGTCTGCATCACGCCCGCTGACCTCGCCGAGCGTCACGTCGCCATAGTGCTGATGCCGGAACGTCTTCGCGGGCTGCAGCGGATCGAGCCTCACGCCCTGCTCGCGCAGCCAGTCGAAGGTTGCCGCGATCAGACGCTGGAGCTGCTCATCGCTCTGCGCCGGCGCCGATTCGACCGAAACGTATATCCGTCCATCGGGCGAGTTGGCTTCAACGCCGTTGTCCGTCTCGGTAGGCGACCAAGCCCGCGGCATGTCCACCACCGCAACGGGCGGGCTTCCGAGCTCGAAAGTCTGCGCATGCGCCGGAACCGCGGCGACTGTGAGGACGAGGGCGACGAAGGCGGCAAGAAGCTTTGTCATGGAGCCGATTTTATTTACGCCCGCGAACTGGTCAAGAGAGTGGCGACCGCGGTCGCTCATCGGCTGGCAGCGACCCGCCTGCGCAGCGTGAGCCAGATCCGGACAAAAGCAAAAGCCCCGCTGGCGGACGCCAAACGGGGCTGGAACCACGTTGGAACCTAGGCCATTCCTGAAGTCTGGCGAATCAAGCAGTTAGCATTCGCCTACTGGTCCTTGAGACCATTCAACGCATTGGGTGAACTCAACGCGCATCGCCCTTCTCCTCGGAACCGTTGGACATAGCAGCGACCCGGACCTTTCCACCGTTCTTGTAGCGCAACCTTCTCTCCTGAGTGCGTCATTCGGAAGAATGCGCTCTGAGCCGGCATGACAAAGCGCGGACGTTCTAGCGAACGAGGCTGTAAGATCTCAGTATCAAAGGAGCATCCACCATGACACTTCGACTGGGAGATATCGCGCCCGACTTCACCACCAACACCACGGAGGGGCCGATCAACTTTCACGAATGGCTGGGCTCATCATGGGGCGTGCTCTTTTCACATCCGAAAAACTTCACGCCGGTTTGCACCACGGAACTTGGCTACACTGCGCGGCTGAAGCCGGAATTCGACAAGCGCAACGTCAAGGTCATCGGGCTCTCGGTCGATCCGCTCGATGCCCATGACCGTTGGGCGGCCGACATCGAGGAGACGCAAGGCACCGCGCTCAACTTCCCGCTGATCGCCGATCCCGAGCGAAAAGTCGCCGACCTCTATGGGATGATCCATCCGAACGCGAGCGACACGCTGACGGTTCGGTCGGTCTTCGTGATCGGCCCAGACAAGCGGGTGAAGCTGACGCTGACCTATCCGGCGAGCACGGGGCGCAATTTCGACGAGGTTCTGCGGGTGATCGACAGCCTGCAATTGACCGCAGCCCACAAGGTTGCGACGCCGGTCAACTGGAAGAACGGTGAGGACGTGATCATCGTTCCGGCGGTCTCGGATGATGAGGCCAAGACGAGGTTCCCTGGCGGCTGGAAGGCGCTGAAGCCTTATCTGCGTATCGTGAAGCAGCCTTTGGCCTGAGAGCGAAAGACCGCTTCACTCGCCGATCAGGTCGCCGCGCCGTTGATCAAGACCTCGCCGTCAAGGCTCGCGCGGATCGCCTTGGCCTGATCGGCAGCCCGCCCTTGGCCGCGGGATCTTGGATGCGCCTCCGTAATCCGGTGGGTTGCCACGATCCGGCCAGGTGAACCGGCAAGCACCACCACGCGGTCGGCCAGATGCACCGCTTCGTCGATGTCATGCGTCACGAACAGGATCGTCCGGCCGGTCGCAGCCCGCAGCCGGATAAGCTCGTCCTGCAAGCTCTCGCGGGTGATGGCATCGAGCGCCGAGAACGGTTCGTCCATCAGAAGCGTTTCCGGTTCAACCGCCAGTGCGCGGGCGAGCGCGACCCGCTGGCGTTGCCCACCGGACAGCTGATGCGGCCAGCGGTCGACGAGATCGCCCAGGCCCACGAGGGTCAGCGCCTCGGCTGCGCGGCGCCGGCGCTCGGCACGGGGCATCGAGAGCTTTTCAAGGCCGAACGCCACGTTGTCGATCACGGTTCGCCACGGCAGCAGGCGCGCGTCCTGAAACACCAGCGACACCGCGCGCCGTCCGGGCGCGGGCGCCGCCATCTCTACCGTTCCCGTGTTCGGACGAGCGAGCCCGGCGATCACCCGAAGGATCGTGGACTTGCCCACGCCCGATGGGCCGACGATGGCCAGAAACTCGCCCGGCGCGATGTCGAGATCGACATTGTCGAGAACCCGAGTCAGGCCTTGCACGCCGGGAAAAGCGAGCGAAAGCCCTTTCAGTCTGATCATGCCTTCCATCGCAACACCCATGTTTGAAGCCTGACGAACAGGGTATCGAGCAGCCCATAGAGCGCCGCCATGGTCAGCATGTAGACCACCACGATGTCGGTCGCGATCAGGCTGGAGGCCTGCATCATCCGCTGGCCGAGCCCGGCAACGCCAAAGATTTCCGCCGCGACGACCGCCATCCAGGCCTGGCCGATCGCTGTACGCACGCCGACGAGGATGCCAGGCGTCGCCGCCGGGAGCATGACCTTCAAGAGCCGTTCGGGTGCCGAGCGGAAGCCGAAAGCCTCCGCCACCTCGATGAGATCACGATCGACCGCGCGGATCGCGCCATGGGTGGCGAAGTAGACGATCCAGAAAACGCCGATCGCGATGATGAAGACAGCCGCCGACGGGCTGACGCCGAACCAGATGATCGCGAAAGGAACCCATGCGAGCCCCGGTATCGGGCGCAGCACGCGCACGACCCAGGATGTGACCGCCTCGGCGAACCGCGCCATGCCTGTGATGATCCCGAAGGCGATGCCGGCCAGGACGCCGATCGCAAGCCCCAGCGTGTAGTGTCCAAGGCTATTGCGGATTGCGAGCGTCCACTGTCCCGACGCGAGCTCACGCAGGAACGCGGCTGGCAATGTCGAGGGCGGGGGCAAGAAGGCCGGGTTCACCAGGCCAAGCCCCGGGATCGCCTCCCATATCGCCAGAAGCACCGCCAGACCGAAAACCGGGGCGGCGATGGAACGCCCGAGCGATGGCAGCGTCATCAAGTCCGTGCCGCGCGCTCGAAGAAGCTCGGATCGAACAGGCCGTCGAGGGGAACCTCGCGCTCAAGCGCGCCGATGGAGACCTGGAACCGCTGCATGGCGGCGGTTGCGTCCGTGATCAGGCGCGGATCGGCGATGAACTTCGATGCTGGCGAGGCAAGCGCCCGCTCAATCGTGGCCGTGTCGAGGAGCCCCTTTCCAAGGGCCGCCTCGATATGCGGGGCCGCGCGCGCTGGCTCGCGCTGGATGAGGGCAACTGCGCGCACGACGGCGTCGACCAAGCCCTGCGTCTGCGTGGAATGACGATCGAGCCAGGGTTTCATGACGCCGACGACAGTTCCGGGCTGGTTCGGGAACATCTCGCCGCCCAGCGCCAAGATACGCGCGCCACGATCCCGTTGGGTGACGATCGTCACCGCCGGTTCGCGCAGCGTGCCGCCCTCGACCGCACCAACGAGTACGGCCTGCTGGGTCGCGTCGATCCCCATGGGCACAACAGTCACGTCGGCGCGGTCAGCCTTCACCACCTCCCACAGCCAATACTGAAGCGTCGTGTTGGGAACCGAGCCAAGCGGTTGCGTGGCGAGCCGCGCGGGCTGTCCGGTGGCAGCGCGGAAGCGGCGGAACGCTTCGGCCTTGGCGACGCCCGGTTCAAAAAAGCGCGCGAGGCGCGGACCGGCGACGAAAACGTTCTCCTCGATGGCTGTCGCGGCCACGACCTTGACGTCGATGCCGCGCGAGCGCGCCACACCCAGCGGAGCAACGCCGGCGACGTAGACATCAAGCGTTCCGGAGGCAAGCGCCTGGATCATGTTGGGGCCCGACTCGAATGTCGTGATCCGTGCGTCCAGTCCAGCCGCCCGAAACCAGCCTTCGCGGTCGGCCACAAAGATCGGCGAGGCGGCAAGGATCGGAATAACGCCGACGCGCACCGGTACCGGGGCCTGAGCCCAGGCCGAGGAGACCGAGCCGAAAGCGGCTGCCGCCAGGAACGAGCGGCGATTGAAAGACGACATGATCGACAAGGAATACTCCCGGGCAAGAAACGACTGCACTTGCCAGCGGTGATAGTTTTATTCTACTTGTAGGGCAATAGAACCCGTCAAAAAGAATAATTTTCTCTTTGCAGCGGGGAATATACGAGAAAACTCTTCCAAACTGCGGGGCTTGAAAAATGGATGCCATCGACAGGAGGATCCTGGCGATCCTCCAGGCTGACTTGACGATCTCAATCGCCGAGATCTCGGAGCAGGTGCACCTGTCGCCAACCCCTTGCTGGAGGCGGATTCAACGGCTCGAGCAGGAAGGCGTCATCACCGGGCGCGTCGCTTTGGTTGCACCCGAAAAGATCGGCCTCGGTTTGACCGTCTTCGTCTCGATCGTGACGGGTGACCATTCAAAGGATTGGCTTGAGCGGTTCGCCAATGCGGTCTCGGCCATGCCAGAGGTGATGGACATCCACCGAATGGCCGGCGACGTGGACTACATGCTTCGCGTTGTGGTCGCAGACATGGCGGCCTACGACGCCTTCTACAAGACATTGATCGAGGCCATTCCCCTGAAGAACGTGACGTCGCGCTTTGCCATGGTGCGCCTGAAGTCGACCACCGCCTATCCGATCCCGCCGGCTGCGCCGCGCGACTAGAAAGTTTTGCTCGCATGGCAGCTTCGCGAAGGTGAGCATGCTCCCGGCCTGCGCGAGAAAACAACACCACTCTCCTATCTAAATGACGGGTTTGCGGGCAATATTCTTCACATGATGACCGAGCCAAACATGTCGATCCGGAACGCGCCAGTGCTGCTCGCCCCTTGGCGCCGTTGGCTGGGTTGGTTTGAATTGTCGGCGGAACCGAGCCTTTGGCTGATTGAAGTCGATCAACGGATCGTAGGCTCCGTCAGGCATGCGGCGGGCGAGAGCGCACTCAACTGGTTCGACGGCTTTTGCGTCGATCTCCAGCCTTCCCCTGAAGACATGGACAACACGCAAGCTCTCAGCCTCTGGCTCGCAGGCACCTTGGGCGTTGCACACAGCCGGGTGCGGGTCAGCACACTCGCTGCGTGACGGCGTCCGCTAAAACAACCACCTCTCCGTTATAGTGGTCGAAGGCTCCAATCCTTCGTCGGCCATGCTTGATGCGATATGAAGAAACGGAAACGGCGGTCGTGCAGGGAAAAACGCCTTGCGTGCGATGTGCAGCATGACGCTGGAGTCCTTGCCGACCGAATAGAGCATCACCGGATTTCGGAACTCCGCGACCACCTCGCGCATGATGAAGATCGCTTCGTCCTCAAGGCGCTGGAGATGGGGTGAAAGGCGTGACTGGGCCTCCGGCGGCACCAAAGGAGCGTCGACGGTGAGAGCATGGGTCATCACAGGGGTTCCGAGACGCTGAGCCAGGGCCGCGATGGCAGCTTTCGCTCAGGTACGGACGGCGAGGCGGACTGATAATGATGGCGCACCGCGACGACGCGGCGCTCGTCGAGGGCGCGGATGGTCGCCGCGTCGTTGACCTCGATCGTGTCAAAGCCCGCGCGCAAGAGTAATCCGATCTGATCGGTGAGCACGTCGCCCGTGGCGCGCAGCTCGCCTGCAAACCGGTACCGGTCGCGCAGAAGCCGCGCCAGCGAATAGCCCCGCCCATCCGTATAGCGGCCGATCACGATCGCGATGAGTTTCAGGCGCGGAATGGCCGCTTCGAGTCCCTCAAGGGTCTGGCCCGGCTTGAGCACCAGTCCGTTGCTGCCGCTGCGCTGGAAAAGGGTGACTGCGTCTTCGATGAGTCGTGCCTTGCCCACGATGACCGGACCGGTTTCAGGCACCTGTTCGTCGTCGGGAATGACAATCCAAAGATCTTCGGCCCTCTGGCCGTTGCGATAGAGCGGCATGTCAGTTGTCTCGTGATACTGGCGTGGGGAGGTGGATTCCGCATTCGGTCTTGGCGAAGCTGGCCCACCGGCCTGCCCGCGGGTCCTCCCCCGGAGAGATGGCTCGCGTGCAGGGCTCGCAGCCGATCGAGCGAAAGCCGAAGGCGGCGAGCGGATGGGCGGGTAGCCCAGCGGCGGCGACGTAGGTCTCTATGTCCGCGACTGACCATGCTGCGAGGGGATTGATCTTTACGCGCGGGCCGTCAGCCTCGACGAGCGGCAGGCCCTCCCGGTCGGCGGTTTGGCCGCGTCTGCGCGCCAGAACTTCGCGATACTGGATCGTCTCCGCGAAATGACGCCCCGTGTCGATGAAGAGGACGGGAACGGTGCGGTCGATGGTGGCGACCAGATGCAGGAGGACCGCCGAATCCGCGCCGAACGACGATACGACCGCGATCCGGTCGCGAAATCGCCGGCCGATTGCCTCGGCGAGCAGGGCCTGGGCGGAAAGGCCCTCGAACATCGCGCCGAGCCTGACGACATCACTGGACGCGCTCCCGGTCGCTCGGTCAGGCTGCGTTGGCATAGAGCGCTTCCTGAAACGGGGCCTCGCCGAGCCGCCGATAGGCGGCAAGGAACGATTCCTCGGGGCCGGTGCGTCGCGCGAGATAGGTCGAGACGATCGTCTCGACGGCGTCGACCACTTCATCCGACGAAAAGCCCTTGCCGACGATTTCGCCGATCGCACAGGTTTCATCGGCCGA
>JAIYEB010000350.1 GCA_027487195.1 Hyphomicrobiales bacterium
AACCCCGCCGCCCAGCCCGGCGATTTCATTGCCGAAACCCTGCCACCCATGGATTTCGGCCGTATCGCTGCCCAGTCGGCCAAGCAGGTCATTGTGCAGAAGGTGCGCGATGCCGAGCGCGACCGCCAGTATGACGAGTTCAAGGATCGCATTGGCGACATCGTGAACGGTCTCGTGAAGCGTGTTGAGTATGGCAACGTGATTGCCGATCTCGGTCGCGGCGAGGCGATTGTGCGCCGTGATGAGCTTTTGCCGCGCGAAGTGTTCAAGCCCGGCGACCGGATTCGCGCCTACGTCTATGACGTGCGCCGTGAGCAGCGCGGGCCGCAGATCTTCCTGTCGCGCACGCATCCCATGTTCATGGCACGCCTGTTCGGCCAGGAAGTTCCGGAAATCTATGACGGCATCGTCGAGGTGAAGGCAGTTGCCCGTGATCCAGGGTCGCGCGCCAAGATCGCCGTGATCTCCCGCGACAGTTCAATTGATCCGGTCGGCGCCTGCGTTGGTATGCGCGGCAGCCGCGTTCAGGCCGTCGTCGCCGAGCTTCAGGGCGAAAAGATTGACATCATTCCGTGGTCGCCCGACGCCGCCAACTTCATTGTCAACGCACTCGCACCTGCGGAAGTCTCCAAGGTTGTGCTTGATGAAGAAGCCGAGAAGATCGAAGTCGTTGTGCCGGACGACCAGCTGTCGCTGGCCATTGGCCGGCGCGGTCAAAACGTCCGCCTTGCCTCCCAGCTCACCGGCTGGAACATCGATATCCTGACGGAAGCCGAAGAGTCCGAGCGCCGCCAGCGCGAGTTCACTGCGCGCACACGCCTGTTCATGGATTCGCTCAACGTCGACGAGGTTGTCGGTCAGCTCCTGTCGACCGAAGGTTTCTCGTCGGTGGAAGAGGTGGCCTACACCGAGCTCTCCGATCTGTCCTCGATTGAAGGCTTTGACGACGAAACCGCTCAGGAAATCCAGAACCGCGCGCTTGGCTTCATCGCCCGGATCGAGGAAGAGCTTGATGCCGAGCGCCGCAAGTATGGTGTCGAAGACGCCATGCTGGATGTACCCGGCGTCACCAAGAAGATGGCGGCAGCCCTCGGCAAGCGCAGCATCAAGACCGTTGAGGATCTTGCGGACTGCGCGACAGACGATCTCATCGGCTGGGTCGAGCGCGTCGGAACCGAGAACAAGCGCCATCCTGGAGCCCTCGAAGGCTTCGAGGTCTCCACCCAGGAAGCCGAGCGGCTCATTCTCGAGGCGCGCGTTGCGGCGGGCTGGTTGAAGCCGGAAGACATTGCTCAGCCAACGGTCGAAGAGCCCGCGGCGGAACCGGCACAGAGCTAGGAACTGAACACAGGTGGGCGCGCTGGCCATGTCGACTGGAAGCACGGAAGCGGAAGGGTTGGTCGATGAGACCGATGCCGGCAAGCCGCGCGCGCTGACAGTCCGGACCTGCGTTGCCACCCGCGTTGAACGCCCCATTGGCGAGTTGATACGGTTTGTGGTCGATCCTTCGGGCCAGCTGGTGCCGGACCTGAAGGCGGTCCTGCCTGGACGCGGCGTCTGGGTCAGTGCAACCGCGGAAGCCATACGCCTTGCGGTCAAGAAAAAGGCCTTCGCGCGCAGTCTCAAGCGCGAGGTGACAATGACGGGTGATCTTGCAGCACGCGTTGATGCACTTTTGACCGAACGCGCCCGCCAGGCCCTCGCGATTGCGAACAAGGCCGGCGAAGTTGTTACCGGGTCTGCAAAGGTTGAGGCAGCGGCGCGTGCAGGAGCGGTTGCGCTTCTTCATGCCGCAGATGCATCAGAAGATGGCGCGCGCAAGCTCGACAGGCTACACAACGGCCTGGTTTTCGGACTTCTCGACGGCCCGGATTTGGATTTGGCGCTTGGACGCGCCAATGTGGTACATGTAGCGCTTGTCGGTGGCCCTGCGAGCGCGGCCTGTATCGAACGCTTTCACATGCTTCTGCGCTATCGCGCTGGTGCCAACGATGATACGACCGCCGCCGCATTGGCGCCGGTGGCTGCTCCTGCGGGAACGGGTAGGGAATGAGCGATACGACCAAGACCGATGATCAAGCAGCGTCAGGGACGCCGCAGAAGACACTGACGCTCAAGGCGCCGACGGGACAACCGGCGGTAGTGCGCCAGAACTTCTCCCATGGCCGCAGCAAGGCCGTGGTGGTCGAGGTGCACAAGAAGCGCAAGTTCGGGCCGGACGGCAAGCCGATCCCGGATCGTCCCGTGACGGCCAATCAGTCCCAGCCTGCGCGCCCGGCCCCCGTGCTGGCGCCGCCGTCTGTGGTTCTTCCGCCACCTCCACCGCGCACTGTGATGCCGGTGCGCGAAGCCGAGCCGGCAGCCCCGGTGGCAGCCGAGCCCGCACCCGTTGTTGTGGCAGCACCTGTTGTCACGGCTCCCGAGCCGGTGGTCGTCGCACCGCCGGTTGTTGCGCCTGCGCCGGTCGTCGCGCCTCAGCCTGCCCCGGTGGTTGCAGAAGCTCCGGTCGCCGCCCAGCCGGCCGCGCCCGTTGCAAAGCCACAGCCGCCACAGCAGCAGCCAACCTTTACCCGTGCTCCGGAACCTCAGCGCTCAGCGCCCCAGCCACAGCGCAGCGGGGCCCCGCCCCAGCGCGGCGGCTACGACCAGCGCCGGCAGGGCAGCGGTCCGTCGGGCGGTCCAGGTGGCCAGCAACGCACGCAACCCCCGGCCAACCGTGGCGGGATGGTTCTGCGCGAACTCTCGGAAGCCGAGAAGTCGATGCGTGGCCAGATCCTTCAGGAAGCGCGTGCCCGCGAAGCCGAGGATCGCACGCGCGCTGACGAGGAACGCCGCCGGCGCGTCGAGCTCGACGACATTCAGCGCAAGGAGCGCGAAGCCGCCGAGCAGCGCAAGAAGGACGAGGAAGATCGTCGCCGCTTTGCCGAGGAAACCAAGCGCCGCGCCGAAGCCGAGGCGCGTCGTCGTCTTGGCGAAGGTACACCAGCGCCTGGCGGAGCAGGCGCAGGGCAACGCAGCGCAAGTCCCGGTCCGCGTGGTGGAGCTGTCACACCTGCGATGATGGGTGGGCGCACTGCCACACCTGGAACGCCTGGTGCCGCCGCCGTGGCACGCCCGTCCGGAGCCCGTCCGGTCAGTGAAGCTTTCCCCGCGCGGGCTGCCGTCGACGAGGATGATGAACGTCCACGCGTTGGCGGCGCCAAGCGGCCGATGCGGCCTGGCGTTGCCGTCAAGCCGGAGCGGCGCGATCCGCCACCAGCGGCCGGCGCCAAGCGCATTACCCTTACCAACGCACTCCTTGAAGAAGACGCGCGCACGCACTCCGTCGCCGCGTTCCGGCGCCGTGTGCAGCGCGAAAAGCGGAAAATGCTCGGCGATCAGCCGCGGGAGAAGATTGTGCGTGAGGTTGTCATTCCTGAGACGATCACGATCCAGGAACTGGCGAACCGCATGTCGGAACGCGCGGTTGATGTGATCCGCCTGCTGATGAAGCAGGGCCAGATGGCAAAGATCACCGATGTGATCGATGCTGATACGGCGCAGCTCATCGCTGAGGAAATGGGCCACAGCGTCAAGCGCGTTGCCGAGTCCGACATTGAAGAGGGTTTGTTCGACGAGATCATCGTCGACGAGATCCTCCTGCCGCGCCCTCCTGTCGTGACCATCATGGGTCACGTGGACCACGGCAAGACCTCGCTTCTCGATGCGCTACGCAAGACAAACGTGGTTGCGGGCGAAGCTGGCGGCATTACGCAGCATATCGGCGCCTATCAGGTGACGTCGCCTTTGGGCGGCAAGATCACGTTTGTCGATACGCCAGGCCACGAGGCCTTCACGGCCATGCGGGCCCGCGGCGCCAAGGTGA
>JAIYEB010000194.1 GCA_027487195.1 Hyphomicrobiales bacterium
AGCTCGAACCGCAGCTTCCGCCCAAGAAGTCGGCGCGCGTTGTCGGCGACGTCATCGGCAAGTTCCATCCCCATGGCGATCAATCGGTCTATGACGCGCTGGTGCGGCTCGCGCAGGATTTTGCCGTGCGCTACCCGCTCGTTGATGGGCAGGGCAATTTTGGCAATATTGACGGCGATAACCCGGCCGCCATGCGCTACACCGAGGCGCGCCTGACCGATACGGCAGTCCGGATCCTTGCGGGGATCGACGAGGACGCGGTTGATTTCCGCCCGACCTATGATGGTTCGGAAGAAGAGCCGGTCGTCATGCCGGCGGCTTTCCCAAACCTTCTCGCCAATGGCTCAAACGGCATTGCGGTTGGCATGGCCACCTCTGTGCCCCCGCACAATGTGTTTGAAGTCGTCGCGGCTGCCCGGATGCTGGTCGACGACCGCAACACATCCATCGACCAGCTCCTGACGGTCATGCCGGGACCGGATTTCCCGACCGGCGGGGTCATTGTCGATCAAGCCGCTTCGATCCGCGAAGCCTACATGACCGGGCGCGGATCCTTCCGGGTGCGGGCGCGCTGGACCAAGGAGGAGGGCGCGCGCGGCTCCTACCAGATCGTCATTACAGAAATCCCCTTCCAGGTTCAGAAAAGCCGGCTTCTTGAGCGGCTTGGCGAGCTCGTCAACGAGAAGAAGGTCATCTTCCTCGAAGATATTCGCGATGAATCGACCGAAGATGTCCGTGTGGTCATTGAGCCCAAGAGCCGGAACGTTGATCCGAACATGCTCATGGAAACGCTGTTCAAGCTGACCGAGCTTGAAGCGCGCGTGCCGCTCAACATGAACGTTCTGGCGAAGAACCAGGTGCCGATGGTGATGAACCTGCGCGAGGTCATCCTCGCCTGGCTTGATCACCGCCGCGATGTGCTGATCCGCCGTTCGCGCTTCAGGCTTGGGCAAATCGAACGCAGGCTCGAGATCCTTGGCGGTCTGCTCGTGGCCTACCTCAACCTCGATGAGGTCATCCGCATCATTCGTGAAGAGGATGAACCAAAGCCGGTGTTGATGGAGCGGTTTTCCATCAATGAAGTCCAGGCCAACGCCATCCTCGATACGCGCCTGCGCTCCTTGCGCAAGCTCGAGGAAATGGAGCTGAAGCGCGAGAATGATGCGCTGACAGCCGAACGCGAGGCCCTCGTTGATCTTCTCGACAGCGAGAAGAAGCAATGGAAGACGATTTCGGGTGAACTTGCAGACCTGTCGAAGGCCTATGATCCGAAAAAGGCGGGCTGCGCCCGCCGCACGACCTTTGATACGGCCTCGATCGTTGATGTGTCGCTTGGCCGCGAAGCGCTGGTCGAAAAGGAACCCTTGACCGTTGTCCTGTCCAAGAAGGGCTGGATCCGAACGCTCAAGGGCCATAACGCAGACCTCTCGGCGCTTTTGTTCAAGGAAGGCGACCAACTTCTCCTTGCGCGCCCGGCCTCAACAACCGACCAGCTCGTGCTTGTCGCGACCAATGGGAAGTTCTTCACGCTCGATCCGACCAAGCTGCCCGGCGGGCGCGGCCATGGCGAACCCGTGCGCCTGATGATCGACATGGAACAGACCGCCGAGATCCTCGATCTTTTTGTCCACAAGCCCGGGCGAAAGCTCCTGCTTGCTTCGGGCGATGCACGCGGCTTTGTTGTGCTTGAGGACGAGGTTGTGGCCAACACGCGCAAGGGCAAGCAGGTTCTGGTGCTGGATGAGCCAGACCAGCTGAAGATCCTGGCGCCCGTTCATGGCGATATGGTTGCAGCCGTTGGCGACAATCGAAAGATGCTGCTGTTTGCGCTCTCGGACGTGCCTGAGATGTCGCGCGGCAAGGGCGTGCGTCTGCAGCGCTTCAAGGATGGCGGCCTTGCGGATGTGCGCACCTACGCGAAGGCCGAGGGCATGACCTGGCTCGATGGGGCAGGGCGCACGTTCAAGCTCGATGGCGAGGCGGAGTATCTGGGCGAGCGTGGCGCTGCCGGCCGCCTGGTGCCGCGCGGCTTTCCGCGTGAAACCGGCTTTGGCCCGAAGGTCTGGTAGTCAGACCATTGTCATCGCATGCAATACGCCTTCAGCGCGTGCCGCGCGCTGAAGCGATGCGTCGAACGTCGCCAGCGGAACGCCAGAGAGGATCGCAACCGTTAGGTAGGTCGCGTCATAGGTTGTCAGGCCATGGCGAATGGCAAGCGTGACGACTAAGGGAGCATCGGGCGTAGGTATGGTCTGCAATGGCAAGGCCGCAAGGTCACTTAGCGTGTCCCAAAGCAGCGGTTCAGTGAGCCTGCCACGACGATAGGCGCGCAACAGGACGCTGCGCATTTCATGGAAAAACAAGTCTGGCACAAGCGGAGGAGCCGCTTCGATGTTTCGAGCCAGCTGTGCTGACGCTTCGCTGAATTCATCGGGCAAGAACCACGCAGCAGCAACACTGGCATCTATAACGAAAGCCATGTGTTATCTCAGGCCTTCGCTCTTCCATGCTCGAATTTCATCTGCTGAGACACGCGCAATAGCGCCGCTGTCGCGTCGTTGAAGAATTTTTTCAATTAGACTTGACGATGAGCGCGATCCAGCGACTTCGGGGCGATCTTGATTTTGATCAAGAACCGGTCCGAGCGCAGCGATTTCGCGGCCATGACGTGCAATCAGAAGCGTCTCGCCTTGCGAGACTTTCAACAATAACTCTTCGAGCTTCTCTGGCACGTCTTCGACCAAAACAACTTGCGTCACGATTGCCTCCACTCGGCAGTTGAGTGAACGCCAACATCATACGTCAGTTCGAATATGCGCGCAAAAAAGCGCCCGCCGATCCCTTACGCAGGCGTATCAATCCCAAGGCGCATGTCGAGATAGGTGGAGCAGCGTCCAACGAGTTCGTCGACATGGTCGGCGAAGAAGTGGTTTGCACCCGGCACAACCTGCTGCTCGATCTTGATACCCTTCTGGGTCTTCAGCTTCTCGACGAGGTTCTGGACGTCCTTGGGCGGAGCGACCGCATCCTTGTCGCCATGGATGATCAGGCCGGACGATGGGCAAGGCGCCAGAAACGAGAAGTCATAGTGATTTGCCGGTGGCGAGATCGAAATGAACCCCTCAACCTCGGGCCGGCGCATCAAGAGCTGCATGCCGATCCAGGAGCCAAAGGACACGCCGGCAACCCAGCAGGCCCGTGCCTCGGGGTTGATGGACTGAGCCCAGTCAAGGGCTGACGCTGCATCCGACAACTCGCCAATGCCATGGTCGAACATGCCCTGACT
>JAIYEB010000420.1 GCA_027487195.1 Hyphomicrobiales bacterium
CCATGCGTCGCAGCAGATCATCGCGCGTTGTGCCGCGTATGACCCGATAGGTATCGGGCAAAAGTGAGCCCTCGGGTGGCGTGGTGCGCACCTCGCCGACAAGCACATCAACGTCCAGCAACCGCGCCACGATCTGCTGGCTGGTCAGCCCTTCAGGTATGGTCACGGAATGCTCGACGACACGCCCGGAAATCAGAATGTCTGAGACCTGGCGCGCGCTGGCTCTTGCTGGGAACAGATATTCACCAGCCCTCGGGCGTTCGTTCGGTGAATAGATCAACGACCCAACGGTCAGCAGCAGCGGGTCTTCAATCACACCCTCGCGCTTCAGGATGGCCGCAATATCGCCAATTGCACTGCCGCGCGGGATGTTGACGACCCGGTCACGCTCAAGCGGCCCTGGCGCGAAGAAGGTCAAACGTCCGTAGTAGAGGCCAAGCCCTCCCGCGAGCGACAAGATCAGAAGGAACGAGAAGATTCCATTGAAGACAACAACCCAACGCCCACGCGCTGAAACAGAGCGCTTTGGCTTGGGTGGAGCGGCGTCTGGTTCAATGGCGGCGCGTGGCGACTTCGGTGAAATGCGCGGCGCATCCTCTGGCGGCCTTGTCGCAATAAGCACGGGGGCAGGTTCCGGTACGGCGGTCGGTTGCACCGAAGGCGCATCGCCAGGGGCCATAGAAGCCGCAGGCACGCCTTGACCAGCTGATTCCGGCCGCGCTGCGTCACCCACCCTTGTCTTGTCGGAGACTTGATCCGTCATAATTCTCCTGACCGCAGGTCGCGAACCAAGGCACAGGACGCCCTAGATCGTTGGCTTCATTGAGCGAGCCCTGCTGAAACACAACGGCAGGAGTATGACCGAGGACGAACGCGTGTCTATCTCCAGGTTCTATACAACCCGGCGCAGCACGATGGAAGCGTTGGTACCGCCAAAACCGAACGAGTTCGAAACGACCGTATCGATGCGGCGCGCGCGTGCTGTGTGCGGCACCAGATCAATGGCAGTTTCGATGGACGGATTATCGAGGTTGATGGTTGGCGGCGCGATGTTGTCGCGAATGGCCAGAATCGAGAAGACTGCCTCGACAGCACCCGCAGCGCCCAGGAGATGGCCAATCGCCGACTTTGTCGATGACATCGAAATCGTGCTCGCGGCAGAGCCGACGAGACGCTCAACAGCCTTCAACTCGATCTCATCGCCCAGGGGCGTCGATGTCCCGTGGGCGTTGATGTAGTCGATATCGGACGGAGCAATTCCAGCACGGCGAAGCGCGGCCTGCATGCAGCGGAACGCACCATCGCCATCCTCGCTCGGCGCTGTGATGTGATAGGCGTCGCCCGAAAGCCCGTAGCCGATGACCTCGGCATAGATGCGGGCGCCGCGCGCCACCGCGTGCTCATAGGCTTCCAGCACGACAATGCCCGCGCCCTCGCCCATGACGAAGCCATCGCGGCCTGAGTCATAGGGGCGCGACGCCTTCTCGGGCGTATCGTTGTAGCTGGTCGACAAAGCCTTGCAGGCCGCAAAGCCCGCGAACGAAATCCGGCAAACCGGGCTTTCCGCGCCGCCTGCCACCATGACCTCTGCATCGCCCAGCGCAATCAAGCGCGCAGCATCGCCAATCGCATGTGTGCCGGTCGAGCATGCGGTCACAACCGCGTGGTTCGGACCCTTCAACCCATGCGCAATGGAAATGTATCCACCAGCAAGATTGATCAGCCGGCCCGGGATGAAGAACGGTGAAATGCGCCGCGGACCGCGCTCTTTCAGGATGAGGGCGTTCTCAGCAATGCCTTCAAGGCCGCCAATGCCGGATCCAACCATCACGCCGGTGGAGATTTGCTCTTCATAGGTCTTGGGATGCCAGTTGGCGTCGTCCAATGCCTGCTTGGCAGCGGCCATGGCAAAGATGATGAAGTCATCGACCTTGCGCTGTTCCTTGGGCTCCATCCACTCATCAGGATTGAACGACCCATCGGACCCATCGCCGCGCGGCACATGGCAAGCAACCCGCGCAGGAAGATCATCGACTTGAAAACGTGTGACGGCAGAGGCACCCGAATGGCCAGCAAGAAGCCGCTTCCAGGTCGGTTCGATCCCCGTCCCAAGCGGGCTGACGATACCAAGCCCAGTCACCACGACACGCCGCATGCCTGCCTCCCAACTTATCCCAACCCAGTTCAACGCAGCAAAAAGGCCGCAGGGCTGCCCCTACGGCCTATGACGTCGAAACGACGCTGAAATCAAGCCGCAGCCTTGGACGAAAGGAACGAAACCGCATCGCCCACGGTCTGGATCGTCTCGGCCGCATCATCCGGGATCTCGACGTTGAACTCTTCTTCAAACGCCATGACGAGTTCGACAATGTCCAGGCTGTCAGCACCCAGGTCGTCGATGAAGCTCGCCCCTTCGACCACCTTCTCGGCGCCAACGCCAAGATGCTCGACTACGATCTTCTTAACGCGCTCGGCAACATCGCTCATGTCTCGTCCTCGATTGATCAGCGTGGCAGCTCGTGTACCACCGCTGGAAATGTGTCTCGCATCAGGCGGAAGACCCCCTTGCGAGTTCGGGGTCGTTAGCACAGGCAACCAGCCTTGGCTACGGGTCTGGACACCAAGATGCACAGCAATAGAACACGAGCCGC
>JAIYEB010000238.1 GCA_027487195.1 Hyphomicrobiales bacterium
CATGAACGTGTCGGCAATCACGTTGCGACCCTCATTGGTCAGATCAAACACGGCGATCACGGATACGATGGCCGAATGTTTGACGAGGCTCACCATCAGGCCCGTTGTGGGTGGCAGAACAATCCTCAGCGCCTGAGGCAACACCACAAAGCGGTAAATGCCCCAGGGCTTCAGGCCAATACTGCGCGCGGCCTCCCATTGGCCTTTGGGGACAGCGGCAATGCCGGAGCGGAAGATTTCGGCGGCAAACGCGCCCTCAAAAACAGCAAGCGCTATCACTCCGGTCCAGAAACGGTCGATCCCCAGGATTGGCGCCAGCACGAAGTAGAACAGAAACAGTTGTATCAGCAGCGGCGTGTTGCGGATGATCTCGACGTAGACGCGCACCAGAGCCGAGCCGACAATCGACCGGGATTCGTTCAAGACAGCTGCAAACAGCCCGATCACGATGGTCAACCCCATGGCGAGCGCGGAAATCTCCAGCGTGACAATGAGACCCTTGACCAGGGGTCCCCAGATGATCTCGCCTTCAAAGACCTGATAGATATGGCGAGGCACACGCTGCCATTGCCAGACATAGCCCATATCCTGCGCGCCACGCACCACAAGCCACAGGATCAGCCCGGCGAAGGCTGCGAACTGGACCAGATCGAGGACCACGCGCCGGCGCCGGCCTGGCTGAGGCGGTGGGGGTTTCAGCGCTGGTGTGGCGCTGCTCACCCTCCAAGCAGCTTCTTCATTTCAATGCGATAGGTCGGTGCCAGATCGTGGCGCGCCAGCGCATAGGCCGCGTTTGCCACGAGAAATCCGATCTTCGTCCCGCAATCGTGGATGGCCCCGTCGAAGGTCACCCCGTAGAACGGCCGCGTCTTCGCCAGCGTGATCATGGCGTCGGTCAACTGGATTTCACCGCCCGCACCCCGCGGCTGCTTTGCCAGGATCTTGAAAATCTCAGGTTCCAGAATGTAGCGCCCTGAGATTGCAAGATTGGAAGGAGCCTTGCCCTGCGGGGGCTTCTCAATCATTTCCGTGATCTCGAAGCCACCGCCGGCTGTATCCTTGCCGCGCCCGACAATTCCGTACTGATGCGTCTGGTTCTCGGGAACCTCATAGACTGCGACGTAGTTGCCTGGGTTCTTGTGATAGGCGTCCACCATCATGGCCATGCAGGGGCGCGTGCGCGCCTGATGCAGCATATCCGGCAGCAGCAGCGCGAACGGCTCGGCGCCTACAATGTCGCGGGCACACCAGACCGCATGGCCAAGCCCGAGAGGCGCCTGCTGGCGCGTGAAGCTGGTCTGGCCGGCCTCTGGCAGATCACGGGCCAGAAGCTCCAGTTCCGGCTTTTTGCCGCGCTCCTGAAGCGTATCCTCCAACTCGTACATGCGGTCGAAATGATCTTCGATGACGTTCTTGTTGCGCCCGGTGACGAACACGAAATGCTCGAGCCCGGCTTCACGGGCCTCATCGGCCACATGCTGAATGACGGGACGGTCGACAACCGTCAGCATTTCCTTCGGCATCGCCTTTGTGGCGGGAAGGAACCGGGTTCCGAGACCGGCAACAGGAAAAACGGCCTTGCGCAACGGCTTCATGGCATCACTCTCATGGGGACTGACTTCTGACTGGCTGTCCCGGTGTCATTGTGCCCGATCAGGCACATCTGTTCGTAGTCGCTCGCAATCAGGGCGGCAACAGGGCGAAAAGTTCAGGCTGCATCAGGTTCAGCAGGGCCGGCGAGCGCTGCGGTCAGGGCGCGCATGTGTGCCGGGATCGGGGCCGTCACATCAATCGCCGGCTTGTTCGCGCGCAGCGGCACGATGATGCGATAGGCGTGCAGATGCATGCTCGGATCAACGCCGCGCGCGCGATCACCTCCATACACCCCGTCCCCCACAATCGGGCAGCCGAGATGCGCCATGTGGACCCTGAGTTGATGCGTGCGCCCGGTCTCAGGCGTCAGTTCAACGACACTGGTACCGCCCCCACGCGCCAGAACACGATAGCGCGTCAGTGAGGGCTGGCCCTCTGCGTCGACCTTCATCCACCATGAGCGCCGGTCATGGCTGCGCCGGGCCAGCGGCGCATCGATCAGCCCCTCATCGGCGGGCGGTGCGCCAACGAGGACGGCAAGATAGGTCTTTTTCACGCGCCCGGATGAGAACAGCTTGCCAAGGTCCGCCGTGGCGCGCCGATGCCTGCCCAGTACAAGACAGCCGGACGTGTCCTTGTCGAGCCGGTGTGCGAGCGCAGGCCGATCCGGCAAGCCGAACATAAGGCCGCCGAGAAGATCTTCCAGAACCTGGCCGCCCTTGGGCCCGGCATGCACAGCAAGGCCTGCCGGCTTGTCGATGATCAGCATCAGGCCATCGCGGTGCAGGAGCCGCGCGGCAATGTCGTCTGGCGTCCACGCCATGAGCTAGCGCTTTGTCGCGGTTTCAATCCGGATCGAGCGGACGATACGCTCGGGCTCCGGGCGCACCAGATCAATCTGGAGAAGCCCGTGCTCAAGCCGGGCTGCAACCACTTCGATCCCTTCGGCCAAGACAAAGGCGCGCTGAAACCGGCGCGCAGCAATGCCGCGGTGCAGATAGACCCGATCTGAACCATCATCGCGGTTTTCGCCGCGCACGACGAGCTGTCGCTCCTCGACGGTGATTTCCAGGTCCTCATCGCGAAATCCGGCCAGCGCCAGCGTTATGCGAATGAGTTCGCCGCGCCCATCAGACGCAGGAACTCGCTCGATATTGTAGGGCGGGTAGCCATCATTGCCGGTCTTGGCAGCGCGTTCGACAAGGCGCTCCATCTCATCAAAACCAAGCAGGAGCGGCGAGGAAAAGCCGACAAGACGGGTCATGCGTCCTCCACAGAGCGACGGTTGCGCCAGCCCCGGGCGGGCGCTGGCGCGTCACATATGCTGTGTCGGCACAAAATTCACAAGAACAAAGGCCACAAAAGCGACGCGGATAGCGCACCGGGAGAGTGAAGGTCTGGTGGAGCTGAGCGGAATCGAACCGCTGACCTCTGCAGTGCGATTGCAGCGCTCTCCCATCTGAGCTACAGCCCCAGACCAGAATGTCGGTCGGGATAGGGGCTGGGGTGCCCTCTGTCAAGGACGCATGAAATCTCCTCGGTTCAGGCAAGGTCCACATGGTTTCGCTGCTGCTTCTCGTTCAGATGGTCCTTGGATTGTTCGTCTGGGTCCTGATCATATCGGCCGTCCTGTCTTGGCTGATTGCGTTCAATGTCGTGAACACGCGCAATCAATTTGTCTCGACGGTTTCCGATGTGCTCTGGCGCGTCACCGAGCCGGTTCTGCGCCCGATCCGCAGCATCCTGCCAAATCTCGGCGGTGTCGACATTTCGCCGGTGATCCTGATCCTGATCATCTGGTTCTTGCAGGACTTCCTCGGTCGCTACATCATTCCAGCCGTTGCCAGCGCCGGCCTGTAGAGCGTTGCCGGCTGCAGCGTCCCATCAGGTCTGTAGGGCGCCGGCTTTATGGGATGCGGTCGTTGATCGCTTCCGGACGTAACCCGCGCACGGCAGAATTTGCGTTCAGGAAAGCGTCGGACCACCACAGTCCGGCGCGCCAACGAGCCAAACAGGCTCCAACCTGGTCAAATCACAGATCGTCCTTGAAGGCGCGACGGCATCGCGTCCGGTCTCCGTCGACCTAATCGCTGCCGCCCATCGGACCTGAAGGTTTCGTTCCGGGATTTCGCTTGAACGAACCCTTCAGGAGCGCCCAGTCCATGCCGCCAAGGGACAGCAGCACCGCGCCATAGACGGCCATGCCCATAAGCGTCAGCGCCATGACCGCGAGAAGGCGCAGGCTGGAGCTGGTCCCGCTCGCAAACAAGGATGGCAGGCCCCAGGCCATGCCAAGCAAGGCCGCGCCCATGACAACGCTTGCGATCAGGGCCGCACGCATGCGCCGCGTGAGCAACTGATCCCATTCGAAGTGGCCGCGACGCTTCAGGCCCCACCAGAGCTGACCGGCATTGATCCAGCTCGCGATCGTTGTCGCAAGCGCAATGCCGACATGCCCTATGAACGGGAACAGCGCGAGGCTGAGCGCAATGTTGACGACGACCGACAGAATGGCCAGCCGCATCGGCGTCTTCGTGTCCTCGCGGGCAAAATAACCAGGCGAGAACACCTTGATCAGGACAAAGGCTGGCAGCCCGACAGCAAAAGCGGCGAGCGCATGGGCCACTGCGCGCGTGTCCGAATCCGTGAAGGCGCCGCGCTCGAACAATCCGCCGACGATCTCGGCAGGCACCAGCGCCAGGGCGACGGCCGCAGGCAGCGTCAGGATCATCGCAAGCTCAAGTGCACGGTTTTGCGTGTGGCCCGCATCAAACGCCGAGCTTTGCAGTTTACGCGTCAGCTCGGGCAGCAGCACAACCCCGATCGCCACCCCGACAAGCCCGAGAGGCAACTGGTAAAGCCGGTCGGCATAAAACAGCCACGACACGGCAGCTGTCGTTGTTGAGGCAATCATGGTGCCGACGATGAGGTTGATCTGCGTCACGCCGCCGGCAACAACGCCGGGCACCCCAAGCCGCACCATGCGCGCAACGTCAGGCGTCCATTTCGGACGCGTGAGCCGCATGGGCATTGAAGCGCGGTTGACCGCAAGCACGAGGGCCGCGAGCTGCAGAAATCCCGCAACAAACACACCCCAGGACAGGATAAGCCCCGCCTCCCGGGTTCCGGCAAACCCGAGAAAGCCTGCCAGCAGAAGCGAACACGACAAGGTCAGATTCAGGATCACGGGCGCCCAGGCTGCGGCCGCAAACCGGCCAACGCTGTTCAGAACACCGCCAATAAGCGCGATCAGCGACATGCACAGCAGGTAGGGAAAACAGATCCGGCTGAACAGGACCGCATCGGCGAACTTGTCGCTGCCATCGACAAAACCCGGCGCCATCACGAACACGAGGGCTGGCATGAAGATCATCGCCAGCGCACTGACGACAACCAGTGTCAGGAACAGGCCCGCGAGCACATCATCGGCGAAACGGCGTGCTTCCTCGAGGCCATCGACCTCGACCTTCTTGGCAAACAGCGGAACGAAGGCCGAATTGAACGCGCCCTCTGCAAACAGCCGCCGAAACAGGTTCGGCAACCGGAATGCGACGATGAACGCATCTGCCACAGGGCCTGTACCCAGCATGGCCGCAGACAGCACGTCGCGCACAAAGCCAAACAGGCGGCTTGCGAGCGTCGCGACACCCACCGTGAAGAAATTTCGAACCAACATCGTGTCTAGCCCTCAGGCCTGAAAACGGCCAGCAAGGCCTTGCGAACAGCGGCCTGACGCGGCTCGCTCTCGATTTTCTTGCCCATCAAGTCCGTAACATAGAAAACATCGACCGCACGTTCGCCAAAGGTCGCGACATGGGCCGAGCCGATGTTCAGCGACAGGTTGGCAATCTCGCGCGTGAGATCAAACAGCAGGCCCGGACGATCAAGCCCCGAGACTTCGATCACCGTGAAGGCATCAGACAAGGCGTTGTTGACCAGCACGTCAGGCTCCACGCTGAAAGCGTTGAACGTCCGGCTTTTGCGAGCGGTGCGCTCGGCAACGGCTTGGGTCAACCGGATCTCGCCCTTCAGAGCCTGCGAGATGGATGTGACGATCCGCTCGGTCCGGCGCCGTTCATCCTCCTCGTTGGGGAACTCCCGCGAGATTGAGAGAATATCGAGCGCACGACCATCGACGGTGGTGAAGATCTGCGCATCGACGATGTTGGCGCCGGCAACCGCGCAGGCGCCGGCAACGGTCGACAGCAGACGCGGGTGGTCCGGCACCACAACGGTGAGTTCGGTGATGGCGCGGAACACATCGGTCTGGATGTCTGCAAAGACGCCAGCGCCCACCGCATCGGCCTGGCGCAGAAGGTCGGCGTGCCGAACCTGTCTCTTGAGATCCACCCGCAGCCAGTAGGGTGGGTAATGGCGGGCAAGGTGTCGCTCAACCTCGGGTTTCGGCCAATCCGTGAGGGCTGCTGCGAGAGCATCCTTGGCGGCCTGAACGCGCATTTTACGCTCGACCTGGCTATGGCCGCCGGCCAGCATCGGCTCGGTCTCATAGTAGAGCGTGCGCAGGAGTTGGCCCTTCCAGCCGTTCCAGACGCCCGGTCCAACACCTCGAATATCAGCGACCGTCAGGATCAGCAGAAGTTTCAGCCGCTCCGGGCTTTGTACAATCGCGGCAAACCCTGCAATCGTCGCAGGATCGGAAAGGTCGCGGGACTGCGCGATGGCGGACATGGTCAGGTGTTCCTTGACCAGCCAGACAACCGTTTCGGTTTCCGCAGGCGTCAGTCCAAAGCGCGGACATAGCCTGCTTGCCAGTTCAGCACCCGCCAGGGAGTGATCTTCGGGGCGGCCCTTGGC
>JAIYEB010000170.1 GCA_027487195.1 Hyphomicrobiales bacterium
AGTTTCGCGCCATCCCGCGCAAGTCGATCAATCTGGCCCGACACCTCGACCTGTCTGCCATCCAGATCGAGTTGACCGACAATGGGGACCTCGGCGAGCGCATCAGGCGCAAACAGGGCCGCCTGCTCGGGGGCCTCGATGATGCTGAGCGCCTCCGCTGTCAGCGCCTCTGCATCAACGGCTGGAAACGCCGCCGACACATAGGCCACCCCCGCGCGATGGCGCGCTTGCAGTGCAAGGCGTGGCAAATGCTGGAACAGGGCATGAAGCACCGTGCCGCGTGCCAGCGCGTGCTTGCGACCAAGCCCGTCACCGGAGCGCGGTTGCACCTCTGCATCTGTGCGGGAGGGTGACAGGCGCGGCGGTGAGGCTGGAGCGGGGGGCGCCAATGTCGCCCACGCTGGCATTATGCCCCCGGACCCTGCGCTATCCTGCGCCTGGCGCGGTGCAGCCATCCGCCCGTCCCGCCAGATGAAGCGGGTATTGCCATTGGCATCGGTTTCCTGCCTTGCGCCGGGCCGCCAGGCCTCGCTCACCAACTGGTACCAGCACCCCTCCGAAAACCCCGTCTCCTTTGGCGTTGAGCGCCGCGCGCCCGCAACGATCAACCGATCGGCTGCGCGCGTGAGCGCCACATAGAGGAGTCTTCGATACTCATCCATCCGCTCGATCTTTGCGGTCTCGCGCGCATTCCTGAGCACCTCGGGATCAAGCTCCTTGCCCACCGGAATCATCAGGAGCGGCGGCTCGTCATCGGCTGTCTTGATCTCGAACAGCTGTCCGTCCTTTGAACCGGTTGGAACCGAGGTGGTGTCGGCAACGATCACGACAGGTGCTTCAAGGCCCTTCGCGTTATGAACGGTCAGAACGCGGACTTCATTTCTGCCTTGATCCATTTCGCGCTTCACAGCAATTTCGCTCGCCCGCATGGCCGCCACGAACCCTGCAAGCGTTGGCGTTGCCTCAAGTTCGAAGGCCAGCGCACGGGCAAGGAAGGCATCGATCGCGTCCTCGGCCTCGCTGCCAAGGCGCGAAACGAAGGCCGCGCGGCTCCCGTCAGCACCAAGGATCGAGGCATAGAATTCGAAGGGGCGCATCCGTTCGGCGCGTCGCCGCCAGGCCTCGAACCGGGCGTGGCTTGCCGCAAAGTCAGGGCGGGGCGAGGTTCGCCAGGCCGCAATCAACGGGACTGTGCGCCCCTGGGCCAGCGCGTAGAGATCCTCCTCCGAGTGGCCGATGAGCGGCGACTTCAGCACGGTTGCAATGGCCAGGTCATCGTCGGGCAACAACACCGCATCGGCGAGCGCGAGGAGGTCCATCACGGCAATATGCTTGCCAAGGATCATGCGATCAGCACCGGCAACCGGCACGCCAGCCTCAGTCAGCTTGCGGATCAGCGCTTCAAACAAGACACCTCGGGTTCTGACGAGGATGATGATGTCCTTGGGCTGAAAGGCAGCCACCCGGTCGCCATGGCTGAAGCCCTGATGCGCGATCAGATCGCGGACTTCTTCCGCAATGCGCCCGGCAAGGACCAGGCGGGAATCAAGCGCTGAAACGGTGTCCACCGGGTGCTTCCAGCCCGTGACATGCTCATCGGCCTCCTCGCCCGGGCTGAGCTCCCAGAACTCGACATGCCCCTTTGCATCAACGCGCGCTGCCGTGTGCGCCGTTGGTTCGTTGCTGCTGGTCAGGCCGGCATGCGCGTCGGGCCGTGCGAACACCGCGTCCACGGCTTCGAGAATTGCAGGAGCCGAGCGGAAGGACCGCGTGAGCTTGACGCGATCATCTTCAAATCGATGGTTTGCCGCCCGCGCCTCATTGCCAAAGCGGCGACCATTGTCAGCAAACAGCTTGGGTTCCGCGCCCTGAAACGAGAAGATCGACTGCTTTTCATCGCCAACCGCAAAGAGCGTGCGCTTGGCCCCACGCGCCCCCTCGCCGGCAAAGAACTCGTCCACAAGGGCTGAGATAATGCTCCACTGGACCGGGCTCGTATCCTGCGCCTCATCGACGAGCACATGATCAACCCCATGATCAAGCTTCCAGCGCACCCAGGGTCCTGCATCGCCGGACAGAAGTTCGTCGGTGTGATGAACCAGGTCGGAGAAGTCCAGCCTTCCCTCAGCCACCTTCTGTTGATCGACAAGCTCCAGGATAGCGCGCCCGACAGCCAGAACCGCGAGCGTGTTGGCCCGGATGCGCGCAGCCACATGCCTTATCTGAAGGGCACTTTGGCGCTCGAATTCGGCGTCCATGCGCTCGCCAAGCTCGGGCGATGACTTCCTGAACCCTCCGGTGACGATGTTTTTGCGGAGCGTTCCTTTGTCCGTCAGAAAAACACTGTGCCAGGCAAGTGCCTTGCCGTCTTCATCTGAAGCGATCGCTGCCAGAACACTTTTGCCAACCCTCTGGTCGTTGGGAGTAGAGGCCATGAGCGCTTCGGCAAGCGTTGGCCATTCGGATGGCGCAATCGCAGGCTCGCTGAGCATTTCGGCTTCGATGGCGGACACGGCTTCATCGCCGCCCGGCCCCAATGCCTCCGCCAGACGCCGTTCAACACGCGGCCAGGCCTGATCATCGGGTAGGAGTGCGCGCACAGCGCGCGCCGACTTGAACAGGACGTCCAGGATCTTTTCCGCCCCATCCTCGCTCTTGATCTCCGCGAGGCGCTGGATCGCACGTCCAAGGCGACTGTCAGGATCGACGTTGCCGGCGGCCAGGACGCGTCGGCGCGCATGCTCGACCATGCGATCTGTCACTTCGTCGGTCAGAACGCTGAAGCTTGCAGCGACCCCGGCTTCAAAAGGAAACTGGTGCAGCAGCGCATCGCAAAAGGCGTGAATGGTCTGGATTTTCAGGCCGCCGGGCGTTTCCAGCGCGCGGGCGAAGATGCGCCGGGCATGCGCGATCAGACTGTCTTCGATGATATCCCTGCCCGTGACCGCCCGCAGCTCCTGTTCCAGCGACGTCCGGTCCATCGCAACAAAGCGCGCCAGGTCCGCAAGGACCCGGTTTGACATGTTGGCAGCCGCTGCCTTCGTGAAGGTCAGGCACAGGATCCGCGATGGCTCAACCCCTTCAAGCAGGAGCCGCGTGACACGGCGCGCCAGCACGAAGGTTTTGCCGGATCCTGCATTGGCTGCGACGAACGCCGAGTTTTCTGGCGCTGAGGCCAGGGACTGCGCGCGGATTGTCCAATCGTCGGCCTTGAGGCTCATGTCGCTTCAGCCTCATCTTCGCCGAGCGACCACTCCGCAACCCGGGCGAGATGGTCATAGCGGCCGAAGCGGTTGCGAAACTTGGGGTGCTGCAGCGACAGATAGGGTTGATCCGGGAAATCGAAGCGCGACAGCAGCGCTTTCAGATCCTGCAAGGTTGCAATGGCAAGCTCGTTCTGGTCCCCGGCGTCGGAAATGGATGTCGCCTTGATGGCAGGACTGCCACCCGAGAGCTTGATGTAGAGGAGTTCGCCAACACTTCCGCCCCCGGCGACCCCCTGTTCAGCAAACGCTCCAGCGCGCGCCATGGCTGCTTCCAGAGGCAATTGCGGACTGAAGGCCGTGAGCACTTCCTTTTTGCCAGGAACCTGGCCGGTCTTGTAGTCGATGATGGCGAGTGTTCCGTCTGGCGCGACCTCGATGCGATCCGCGCGCCCGCTGAGTGTAAAGTCACCCCCGGGCTGCAGCCAGGTCAGCTTGCCCTTGACCTCGACATGGATGGTCTCGCCATTGCGCCGTCTTGCGGTCTCGAACGCGGCGATTGCAGCTGCGATGCGGGCAAAGCGCGGTCGCCAGAACGTGACAAGGTCGGGCGCGGCAAGCTCGGCAAAGCTCGTTTCCGCAAGCGCGATGAGGCGGCTCGCATCTGCGGGTGCGCCCCGGGACACCTCGTCGGCAAATGTCGCAAGCGCTGCATGAAACAGTTCGCCCTTGTCGCTGGCCCCCGGCTCCTCGCCAATCTCCTCGAAGGGACTGAGCTTCAGGATATGGCGGGCGTAGATCGAGTAGGGATCGCGCACGAAGGTCTCGATTTCGCTGATCGAGAGCTGCCTTGGGCGCACGCGGACAGGTGGCTTTGGGGCGGGCCGGGCAATGCGACCCACAGGCGGCCTCTGGTCGATGAGGCGCGTTGCGCGAAGGCGCGCATCGCCCCGCTCAGACAGCGCGGCAAACCGCGCCTCACCCAGCACAGCCTGGATGCGCGAAACCCAGCGCGACGGGACGGTAGGCGCGCCGTCACGCTTGGCAGACCGCGTCAGCCACACATCCCGCGTTCCCATGGCCTGAGCGAAATCGTGGGCGCTCAGTCCGATGCGCCGTTCAGGAACCGGCAGGTTGACGGCAATGCGCATGGAGCGCGACAGCCATGGGTCCGTTGTGGTTCCTTGCGGCCAGACGCCCTCGACGAGCCCGCCCAGCACAAGCCGGTCATGGCGCACGAGGCGTGCTTCCATCAACCCGTAGATGCGCACGCGGCCTTCGCTTTGCGGCCTGCCGCGCGCTGGTCTGCCGCGCATCAGGGCGAGAAACAGCTCGGCATAGGCTGTTGGCGAGATCCAGAGATCGCCCGCCGCCCTGTCGCCGGCCTCGGCAAGGTAGATTTCGAGATCGCCAAGGCCGTCTTCCGGGCGCAGCGCAACCGTTTGCGGCGTCTCGCGGCAGGTGGCAACCGTCTGGGCATGAACGTCAACCAGCGTCTGGAACGCGATGGTTTTGTCATCCCCGAGTGCGCGTTCGAGCGGGCCAAGCCGCGCTTCAATCCGGCTTGCAAGGTCGAGGGCGGTGGCCACTTCGGCATCCGAAAGACCACGAGCGGCATCGCTTTGCCTGACATCGTTTGTCTGCCGGATTGCTGCGCGGGCGTTTGCGCCGAGCACGAGGCCTGCGACACCTGGCGGTGGGGCTGGCCCGCGCAGCACAAGGCGCTCAAGCGCGGATGCTGCCCGCCGCGCGAGGGTTGGATCAAGCCCGAACGTGGCGAAGGGATGCTTCAGAAGGGGCACGAGCGCTGCGGGCGCTAGCTTCTGGCTGGCTGCTTCCGCGAGAAGGCGCGCGAATAGGCCGGCGGGCGTTTCGGAGAGTGGCACGCCGCCTGAATCGTCAACCTCAAGGCCAAAGCGCTTCAACTCGCCCGCGACCCGCCGGGCAAGGGTGCGGTCAGGCGTCAAAAGCGCAGCGGTGGCACCTGGAGTGCCGACGGTTTCCCGCAGGAGGCCGGCAATCGCGAGTGCTTCTTCCTGTTCGTTGGCCGCGACCAGGAGAGCGGCATCCTGAAGTCCCCGGGCAAAGGCATCCCGATCCGCGTCGGTCAACCCGGCCCATGCGTCGGTTGAAAAGGCCGGGCGCATGGCCTCGGAGATCAAACGTTCGCGCTGCACAAGATCCGGCGGCGGCGCACCCAGCACGGGCACATCCGCTGGATCATCGAAGGACAGCCGATGGCTGAGGCGCGCGAGGCCAAACTGCGGATGGCTCGGGGAGCCCTCGACGTCGTCAAGCCTCAGGCGCTCAAAAACATCCGCGCTGAGATGCCGGTCAAGACCGGGCAGAACGACGGCACCCCTCGGCAAGCGTGCCAGCGTGTCGAGCAGTTTGGCGGTTGTCGGGATCGAGCCGGTTGAACCGGCAGCAATCACGGGCCTGTCCGGCTCGGCTGCAAAACGCGCGGCTTCCGCGTCCATCAGGCGGCGGCGGCGCTCTGCCGGATCCACCCGCCTGCGCTCTGCCAGAACGGCTGGCCAGTGCTCCGTCGCAATGCGAAGGAACGTGAGCGTGATCTGCCAGTGCTGTTGCAGGTCTTCCGGGAGGATCGTGCGAATGGCATCGATCGGAATGTCTTCGGTCGCGAAAGTGTCCATCAGGCGCGCCAGCTCGCCCGCGAGGTGCGCCGCATCTGCCGGAGATGCAGGTACCAGCACAGGCTGAACCGCGCGCGCCATGCCCTCGGCCCAGGCGAGAACCAGCCGCGTCAGAACCATCCGACGATGGAAGCCTTCAATCGCGAGCGGGGTTTCAAGACCGTCTGGCCGGTCTTCATCAATGCCGATCAGGTCTGCTTCCTCGACATCGCCGAGGGGGCGAACAGCCGGGAGAAGCGTTGTTCCCAGTCTTGCCTGAAACACATCGACAAGAGCGCGACATGCGCGCCGCGTCGGCAAGAGAATGGTGCCACGCGCCAACGAGTACGGGTCGGCGCGGTC
>JAIYEB010000092.1 GCA_027487195.1 Hyphomicrobiales bacterium
GCGATGATCGTCGCCGATATCGGACCTTAAGCCATGCGGATTGTGGGCCTCACGGGATCGATCGGCATGGGCAAGTCGACAACGGCTGGCTTTTTCCGGGCGGCCGGTGTGCCGGTGCATAATGCTGATGAGGCTGTGCATCGCCTCTACGCTGGTGCGGCAGTACCCCTCATCGAGGCGGCGTTTCCAGGCACAACCCGTGATGGCGTTGTCGATCGGGCAGCCCTCGGGCGTGTCGTTCTTGGCGACGGGCCCAGGCTGAAACAGCTTGAAGCGTTGATCCACCCTCTAGTGAGCGCCGACCGCGACGCGTTTCTGGCAAAGGCGCGCGCTCGGGGGGCCTCGCTCGCTGTCCTTGATGTACCGCTGCTGTTTGAAACCGGGGGCGCTGATTTCGTCGACATCATCGTGGTTGCGACAGCACCTGCCCATGTGCAGCGCGCGCGGGTTCTTGAGCGGCCGGGAATGAGCGTGGAGAAGTTTGAAGCGATCCTTGCCAAGCAGATGCCGGACGCCGAAAAGCAACGGCGTGCCCATGTCGTCATTGACACCGGGCGCGGCATGGAAGCGGCACAACGCGACGTGGAAAGCGTGGTCCGCATGTTCGCGGGTCGCTAGGGAACGCCCCGCGCGAGAATTGAATCCGGTCATGCAAGACCAGACGTGCCCGGGAGCGCGGTCTGGTTGTCTGGAGCTTTGGTATGCGCGAAATTGTGCTTGATACGGAAACCACAGGCTTTTCGCCCCGATCGGGTGATCGGCTCGTGGAGATTGGGTGCGTCGAGCTGATCAACCGGTTTCCAACCGGGCGCACATACCACACCTACGTCAACCCTGAGCGCGACATGCCCGATGGTGCCTTTGCGGTTCATGGTCTGTCTGAGGAGTTTCTATCGACAAAGCCGCGGTTCATTGAGGTTGTCGACGCGTTTCTGGAATTCATCGCCGATGCGCCGCTCGTCATTCACAATGCCGAGTTCGACATGGGCTTCATCGACATGGAACTTGAGAAGATCGGGCGCCAGGCGCTCGGCCTGTCACGGTCGATCAATACGCTGGCGATGGCACGCCGGAAGCATCCTGGCGCCAGCGCAAAGCTTGATGATCTCTGCAAGCGCTATGGTGTCGACAATTCAAGGCGCACGAAGCACGGGGCGCTGCTCGACGCCGAACTGCTCGCGGAAGTGTATGTCGAGCTTGCCGGCGGTCGCCAGGCGTCGCTGACGCTGGCAACCGATGCGCTTCAACGTAATGGCGCTGATGCGCGTTTGAGCGGTCCAAAACGCACTGCCGAACCGCGCCCGGTGCCTTTGGCTTCAACCCTGTCCGCTGAAGAGGCCGAAGCCCACGCAGCCTTCGTTGCAACCCTTGGCCCGGATGCGGTCTGGAAGCGCTGGAACTGAGCCTGGTCTCAGGCGGTTCCGCCTGCAGCCTGATCAGCCATTTGCTGCTGACGCGACTGGAACAGGCTGACGAAATCGATCGGGTCCACCATCAAAGGCGGATAGCCACCGTTTCGCGTCGCATCCGCCAGGATCTGGCGCGCGAACGGGAACAGGATGCGCGGGCACTCGATCATGACCAGCGGCTGCAAGGCCTCGGGTGGCACATTCAGGATACGGAACACGCCGGCGTAGACGAGCTCGACCTGAAACAGCAGGTCCTTGCCCTCGCCAGCCTTGGCTTCCATGTTCAGTTCGACTTCAAAGTCGGTCGGCCCCATTTGCCGGGCTGCAACGTTGACGTTGATGTCAAGGCGCGGCTGCTGGGTCGGGGGCTGGGCGAGAATGCCGGGTGCGTTTGGATTCTCGAAGCTCAGATCCTTGATGTACTGCACCAGCACGTTGAGCTGAGGGAGCGCCTGGGTCTGGCCGTTGCCGGCGTCTGTATTGGACATATCGGTTCCATGTGTTGATTGGCTGTGCGTCTAGAGCAAGTCGCGCAAAAGTGGAAGCTGGATTGCGGCCGCGCGCTCAGACGGCTTCTGGCTCAAGACCAAAAAGTGCGTGATCCATGACAAGCAAGCTCAGGGCTGGCGATCATTGGGCAAGCGCTGCTGGGGCTCGCGGCGAAAATCCGTTTGGTCAAGATCAACCACAGTGCCATCGACATCGCGGCGGACGCCGGGCGGGACAGCGCGACGGGGCCAGAGCAGCAGCACCAGCGCACCAAGGTCTGACAGGAAGCCTGGGACGAGCAGAAGGATCCCTGCGACCATCAGGCGCGCCGACCCCTGCATGACGTTCAGATCAACAATGCGGACCTCGCCTGCCCTCAGGGTTGAGAAGGCAGCGCGTCCGGCGGTACGTAGCAGGACAATTCCGGCTAAAGCGCCGAGAATAAGTGCGGCGACTGTCCACAGAGCGCCGATCTGGGATGCAGCCGTGATGATCGACAAAATCTCGCCGATGGGCAAAAGAAGGACCATGAAGGCCAGCATGCGGGGTGACATTCGCTCTCTCCGTTCACTGCACTTTGTCCCGGGGTCTGGACCTTCGCGCAAACACGCCTACATATCTGGTTCAACTGCATGAAATTGAAGGCCGCATCGCCATGAATACCGGTATGGATCTGACTACGCTGCTGTTTCTCGCCGCAGCTGTCTTTATCTTTCTCCGGCTGCGCAGTGTGCTCGGCCGTAAGATCGGACATGAGCGCCCGCCGGGTGAACCCTACATCCAGCGTGACGGGCCGCAAGGCCGCACGGATGACAATGTTGTCCCGCTCCCTAACCGAAATGGCGATGGCCGGGCCAACGGTCCTGCCGGTGCGGAAGCCCCCGTGGTTGATCGCCTGAAGGGGATTGCCCAGCCCGGCACGCCCGTGGCCGCTGGTCTGTCCGCTATCATGGCTGCCGATACCTCGTTTGAGCCCAATTACTTCATCGGCGGCGCCAAGGGTGCCTATGAGATCATCGTCACGGCGTTTGCACAGGGCGACCGCAAATCCTTGAAGCCGCTCCTGTCGAAGGAGGTCTTTGACGGGTTTTCAGGCGCGCTTGACCAGCGCGAGCAGGCTGGCCAGACCGTTGCGTCGAGCTTTGTTGGCATCGAAAAGGCTGAGATCGTCGAGGCTGCGCTGAAGGCAACGTCCGCGCATGTGACCGTCCGTTTCGTGTCGAAGCTGATCCAATCCACAAAGAACGCCAACGGTGCGATCATTGATGGCGACCCAACTCGGGTGATGGAAGTGACCGACATCTGGACGTTTGCCCGTGACGTATCCGAGCGTGACCCGAACTGGCGCCTTGTCGCCACCGAAGCCGCCTGACGCGCCAGCCCGGGGGGCGTGCTCTTGACGCCGCTGTTTGCCAGTTCTGAATGGGCCGCTGATGATCATGCAGCGGCCTTTTCAGTTTTCCAGGTCTCGGCGCGTGCCATGCTGGCTGGGTCGCCGGAACTGCGCTCAGGCCTTGCACCATCAAAAGCCCTGCTCCAGGTCGCGAAACAGGCGGCGGATGCCGGCAACCTGTCTGCAAGTGATGCACGCCGCTTTTTCGAGACGCACCTGAAGCCCAGAGCCCCCCTCGAGGGCTTTATGACGGGTTATTATGAGCCGGAGTTTGAAGCGCGCACGGCTCCTGACGGGCTTTGGCGTTACCCGTTGCGCAGGCCGCCACCATCGCTTGTCGACCTTCCTGACCGGGCAGATATCGAAGACGGTCTGATCGATCGTGCAGCGCTGCCTTTTGTCTGGTTTCGCGACCCGCTTGAGCCGTTTTTGATACAGGTCCAGGGTTCAGCGCGGCTTGATCTGGGCGGTGGAGCCGCCATGCGACTGATCTATGCCGGTCGCAACGGCA